>DQGU01000251.1 GCA_003524565.1 Rhodospirillaceae bacterium | reverse complement strand
CATGACGGTTTCTTTGTTATAGCTGCTGGCATCGACCACCCATGTTTCGATACCGCGCAGCGCCTTCAGCGATTTTTCAGGCATTTCGGCGACATCGACGCAATAGGCAAAATCACCGAAGCGAAAGCCAAGCGACAGGCAGGTTGTATGGTCCTGCTCGAAAGTTTCCACATCAATATCCCCGATGCGGAAACTGTCGTAATTCGAAACTTCGTGGCGGCTGAAGGACTGCACATAAATACCGTTGCTGCTGGTATTGAAAAGATACGGCCAGCGGCGGTCGATTTCGTCCAGCGTTTCCTTGTTGCTGTAAATCGGCATCATCTGGTTGTTGTTATAGGCCTGCACGCGCAGGTCGTCGATGCCGTTCACATGGTCTGAATGTGCGTGACTGATAAGCGCGGCGTCGATTTTTTTGACACCGACGTTGTTCAGCTGGTGGCGCAGGTCATAACTGGCGTCAATCAGAATATTCGTTTTTTCCGACTGCACCAGAAGCGAGGCGCGGTTGCGCTGGTTCTTCGGCTCGCTCGGGTCGCAAGTGCCCCAGAAACCGCCTGCCGCCGGTGTGCCCAGCGAAGAGCCACTCCCTAAAACCGTAAACTTCATTTTTGTTATCCTTCTGGTTTGCCGGTTTGCAAAATCCGTCAGTTGTCCGCCACGCTGGCGCGGTCGAACAGACGCAGAAAATTCTCGCCCGTATGGCGCACGACGTCTTCGTAGCTGACGCCCTTCAAATCCGCGACCATGCGCGCGGTATGTACGACAAAGGCCGGCTCATTCCGCTTGCCGCGGTTTGGCACCGGCGCCAGATACGGGCTATCGGTTTCGACAAGAATCCGCTCAAGCGGCGTGCGTTTGACGACTTCGCGCAAATCTTCGGACTTTTTAAACGTGATGATGCCTGAAAACGAAATGTAAAACCCGATATCAAGCGCCTGTTCTGCCAGCCATTGCGTGCCGCTGAAACAGTGCATCACCCCGCGGGATTTACCCTGCCCTGCGCCGCGCAGGATGTCCATGGTATCCTGCTCCGCGTCGCGGGTATGAATGACCAGCGGCAAATCTGTTTCGATGCCCGCCGCGATGTGATTTTCAAAAACGCGTTTTTGCACATCGCGCGGCGCGTGGTCGTAGTAATAATCAAGCCCCGTCTCGCCAAGCCCTGCGACCTTGGGCAGCTTGGTCAGCGCGACGATGTCTGCGGTGGTCAGCGCGACTTCAGCCTCTTCCGCCGCGTGGTGCGGGTGGGTGCCGACGGTGCAGTGGATATAGGGGAAAGCGTCGGCAACGGCGCGGATGCGGTCAAAATGCGCAATCTGCGTGCAGATGGTCAACATCTGGCGCACCCCCGCACTGCGGGCGCGGCCGACGATTTCGGCAACGCCTTCTTCGGCAAAATCCGGATAATCCAGATGGCAATGGCTATCGACCAGCATCAGGCGGTCTTTTCCTGCGCGGCAGGCTCCTCGTCCACAATACGGGGGAAGACGCCTTCCGGTTTGGGCAGCTCCGCGCCCGCCTGCAGCGCATGCTGCGTGCCGATATGCACAAAATCGCGTGCATCGGCAGGGACGGCCACCTGGTCAAGAATACGGTGTGCCGCCACCGGCACGAAAGGCTGCAAAATCAGGCCAAGGTTGCGAATGGTTTCCGCCAGCACATACAAAACCGTTTGCATGCGCGCGGTGTCTGTTTTCTTGAGCGTCCACGGCGCTTGTTCGTCAATATAGGCATTGGCAGCATTGGCGACGCGCACGATTTCTTCGAGTGCGCGGCTGAATTGCAGTTTTTCAAACTCCCCACGCACGGCGATGAGCATTTCCTGCCCCGCGTGGTTGAGCAGTGCATGGTCAACGTCTTCCAAAATACCCGGCTGTGGGACTTTACCGTCGCAATTCTTGTTAATCTGCGACAGCGTGCGCTGCACAAGGTTGCCGATGTTATTCGCCAGCTCCGCATTGATGCGCGCAGTCATCAGCGGCCACGAAATATCGCCGTCCTGCCCGAACGTCACCTCGCGCATCAGCGCATAGCGGCTGGCATCCGCGCCGAATTTTTCCACCAGATTTTGCGGTGAAATAACGTTGCCGAGGGATTTCGACATTTTATTGCCACCCGTCAGCAAGAACCCATGGCCGAATACCCGCTTGGGCAGCGGAATTTCCAGCGACATCAAAATCGCCGGCCAGTAAATAGCATGAAAACGCACGATGTCTTTGCCAATCAGATGCACATCGCAAGGCCAGTATTTTTTAAACAGCCCGTTTTTATCTTCCGGATACCCAAGCGCTGAGATGTAGTTCAGAAGCGCGTCAATCCAGACATACATAACGTGCTTTTCATCACCCGGCACGGGAATGCCCCAGTTGAAACTGGTGCGGGAAATGGAAAGGTCTTTAAGGCCTTGCTTGACGAAGCTGACGACTTCGTTGCGGCGGAAAGCAGGCTGGATGAAATCCGGATGGTTTTCGTAGAGGTCGAGGAGCTTTTGTTCATAGGCGGAGAGTTTGAAGAAATAGCTTTCTTCCTCAATCCACTCGACTTCGGTGCCCGTGGCGGTGCAGATTTTTTTGCCGTCTTCGCGCGTGCTCAGCTCGTCTTCGCCGTAATAGGCTTCGTCACGCACGGAATACCAGCCGGCGTATTTGTTCAGGTAAATATCACCCCGCGACTGCAATTCGCGCCATGCGTGTTGCGACGCTTTTTTATGGTCGTCCTGCGTGGTGCGGATGAACTGGTCGTTCGAAATATTCAGGTATTTCGTCTGGTCGATAAACGTGGCGGCAATTTCATCGGCAAATTGCTGCGGCGACTTGCCCTTGGTCTCGGCCATTTTCTGGACTTTTTGCCCATGTTCGTCCGTGCCCGTCAGGAAATAGACGTCAAAACCATCCAGACGCTTGAAGCGCGCCATCACGTCCGCGCCGATGACTTCATAAGCGTGGCCAAGGTGCGGCGGCGCATTCACATAGGAAATCGCCGTGGTGATGTAGAAAGGCTGTTTGGTCATGCCTGCCCTCGTTTCGCGGCGCGCGCGGGCGCCTCTTGTTTATTTTTTCTTTGTCCGCGGACGGTCATAGCGCCAGCCCCGGATGGTTCGGATTTTGGAACATCTGGAAAGATGCGATTATGGCCTGCCGCTTGTCAAGATTATAAGAATCCACCTGCGCGAAGAAACGCGAGAGTTTTTCCCATGTATCTATGAAATGCTGCGGCGGATACAAACCGGCAAGCCGTTGAAAAACTTCGGCATCTCCCGGCAATACATCCAGTATAGGCTCGCCCCGCGCCTGCAATCTGGCCAGACGCGCGCACCAGCCCGTCATGATGCCGCAGGCGGTATCGAAGGAGCGTTCCGCCCCGAATTTGCCGAATTTCTCCGCAAGGTCATGCACCAGCAGCATATCAAGCTCCGGCAATGTCGATGCGGCTTTGAGCAAATCCTGATAAAGCGCGATGCCATCGTCGGCATGGAATTGCAGCGCGCGGCCAATGCTGCCCTCGGCCAGTTTGGTCAACATCGCTTTTTGCGCGGGCGCAAGTCCGGGCGCCATACGGTCGAGCAGCTGCGACATCTGCATATCGCCCAGCGGCGAGAGCGGCATCATGCGGCAGCGCGAACGTATCGTCGGCAAGAAACCGCCGGGCTGCGCCGTTGTCAAAATCAGCACGGTTTTTTTCGGCGGCTCTTCGAGGATTTTCAAAAGCGCGTTCTGGCTGCTCTGGTTCAAATATTCGGCGCTATCGACGATGACCACGCGCCAGCCGCCCTCCGCCGCCGTCTTGCGCAAAAACGGGTGGATACGGCGCACGGTTTCGACCGAAATATCGTTTTTCAAACGGCCGCGCTTTTCGTCGAATTCACGCTCCACCGTCAGCAAATCGGCATGACCGCCCGACAGCACGCGGCGGAAAACAGGATGCTCCGGCGCGACATAAAGGCTTTCGGGCGGCGCTGCATCGCCAAACAGCCCTGCGTTCGCGCCCTCTGTCCCTTGCGACAGCAAAAAACGTGCAAGGCGGTAAGCCAGCGTCGCCTTGCCGATACCGGGCGGACCTGCGAAAATAATCGCATGCGGCATACGGCCTGCGTTAAAATCTGCCAGCAGCGCCTTTTCAACATCTTCATGGCCGGTGCAATCGGGGTTGCTGCGCGGTGTCAGCTCTTCCGCTTCGGCACTACCGCCCGCGGCCTCGTCTGCCATGGATGCGGCGGCGTCCATTTCGGCATCGAGGTTTTCGTCTTCGTCGTCAAACAGACTGCTAACCATGCATCGCCTCTTGCAGCGAAAGGCCGAAACGGCGCGTGACGATATCCAGCACATGACGGTGCACGGATTGAATATCCGCCGCTGCATCGACAACCACGCAGCGCTGCGGGTTTTCCTTGGCAATCGACAAGAACCCTTCGCGCAGACGGGTATGGAAGGCAAGCCCCATGCGCTCGTATCTGTCTTCGGTGGATTCAGTCACATTCGCCGTCTGGCTCATGTGTTTCATCGACCGCGCCAAACCCGCTTCGGGCTCGATGTCAAAAATCAATGTCAGGTCAGGCTGGAAATCGCCGGCGACCAATGTATAAAGTTTTTCAATCAGCGCGGCATCAAGCCCCATGCCGTAGCCCTGAAAAGCGCGCGTGGAATCCGCAAAACGGTCCGAAATCACCCACTGCCCCGCCTCCATCGACGGCCATATTTTATTGACCAGATGTTCGCGGCGGGCGGAGAACATCAGCATCGCTTCGGTCAGCGGGTCGAAATTGCCGCTATCGCGCTGCAAAAGCAGGTTGCGGATACGCTCCGCCTGCGGCGTGCCGCCAGGCTCGCGCGTTGTGACGGCGTCAATACCAGCCGCAGCCAGCGCGGCGGCGAGCAGGCGTATCTGCGTCGATTTGCCCGTACCGTCGCCGCCTTCCAGCGTGATAAAAACACCTTTTGCCGCTGTCATGCCTGCACTTGCTCCGTTTTATTCAGACTGGCCGAACAGCAAATAACGCGCGCGGTTTTTGGCGCGGCCGAAAAAGCCGAGGCGCTGCACATCCGCCCCCGCATAAAGCGCGGCTTCAATCGGTGCCTGCTGCGGGATTTCGATTTTAAGCTTACCGACTTCGGCGCCTTTTTTCACAGGGGCAGACAGTGGCGATTCATACGAAACCGACATGCGCACTTCGCCCGTACGCGCGCGCGGCAGAACGACGCGCACGTCGTCTTTCACGACCAGCGGCACATCGGCGGATTTACCCAGCCAGACGCTGGCGCGGTCAATCGTTTCGCCCGCTTTCACCAACGGCTTGCGGTCAAACGTGCGGAACGCCCATTCGAGAAGGCGAATGCTTTCCTCTTCGCGCTCCTTGGTACTTTCAAGACCGTTCACGACCATGATGACGCGGTGCCCATCGCGGATGGCGGAGCCGATAAGGCCGTAGCCCGCCGCTTCGGTGTGGCCGGTTTTAAGGCCATCCGCGCCCGCGACCTTGCCCAGAAGCGGGTCGCGGTTTTGCTGGCGGATTTTGTTATAGGTGTATTCTTTTTCCGCGAAGTAGTGATAGTAGTCGGGAAAATCTGTGATGATGCGGTTCGCCAGAATGGCCAAGTCTTTGGCCGTCGAATAATGGTCGGGGTCGGGCCAGCCGCTGGCGTTCTTAAAGCTGCTGTTCGCCATGCCCAGCTGTTTGGCGCGCATGGTCATCGCCTCGGCAAAAGCCTCTTCGGTGCCGGCAAGGCCTTCGGCCACGGCAATCGTCGCGTCGTTGCCGGATTGAATGACGATGCCGCGGATAAGGTCTTCGACCTTCACACGGTCGCCGACCTTGATGAACATTTTGGAGCCCTGCATGCCCCAGGCCTTTTCGCTGACGAGGATTTGGTCGTCCAGTTTGATGCGCTCTTTTTTCAGCTCTTCGAACAGCATATAGGTCGTCATGACCTTGCTCATCGACGATGTCGGCATTTGTTCGTCCGCGTTCTTTTCAAAAAGAATAACGCCGGTTTCGACATCGACGATAATCGCCTGTTTGGCCTTGGTTTCCAGCTGCGCCGATGCAGGCGCGGACGTCATGAAAATAAAGGCAGCAGCGATAAGCGCCGCGGTGCGTTGCAGTTTAAACATTGTTTTTCAGTCCCTCGTGTGTATCACGCCCTGTCGGCGTTTTTGTTGTTGTTTCGTCGTTTAATCAGTTTTTCATCATGCGCGCGCCGTCAGCGCCCGCGCGGATAACGGCATCCAGCACGCGGTCAGCTTCGTCCACGCTCGCAATCGGGCCGACGCGCACGCGCCAGAATTGCTTGCCGCTGACGGTGACGGGCGTGACCTGCACGCTGCCAAGGCTTTGCAGTTTCTTGCCCAATTTTTCCGCGTTATCCTGAACGGAGAAAGAGCCCGCCTGTACGAAAATACCCGTCGGGCGCACGGCTTCTTGCGTGACCACAGGGTCGGGCATGAAATGGCCGTTTTTCAGCTGGCCGCTGGCCATGGGTGCTGAACCTGCGGTTTTTTGTTCTTCCAGCTTCAGGTTTTTCATGAAAGTTTCATCGCGGCCTGCCTCCACTGGCGCAGGCTTGGGGGCTTGCGCAGGCGCGCGCGCGGCGGCGTCGTTGTTCCAGCCGCGGGCATTACGCGCACCGGGCGCGGTCAACTCCTCCACCGTAATCGTCGGGGTTTGCAGGCTTTCGGGCAGAAATTCCGCATCGTTGCGCAGCGTTGCGTAATTATCGCCGCGCGACGACGATACGGGCGTTGCCGCCACGCGCGTCGATACCGGCGTGGCGACCGCAGCCGCAGGCGCCGTTGCGGCGGCGATTTGAGTCATGTTCATGCGCGATGTATCCATGCCACGTTTGGCGGCCTCTGCAATCTGGCGGCTTTCTTTTTCAAGAACCTCCAGCCGTACGCGCGCAGTGCCCGCACCGATGAAGCCCAGAAGCTCCGCCGCGCGTTTCGATACGTCAATCACGCGGCCGCGTTTGAACGGCCCGCGGTCGTTGATGCGCACAACGACGGAGCGGCCGTTTTCAAGGTTGGTCACACGCACGATGGACGGCATTTGCAATGTGCGGTGCGCCGCCGTCAAATCGTTCTGGTTATAAATTTCGCCGTTCGCGGTGCGTTTGCCGTGAAAGCTGGGGCCGTACCAAGACGCGATGCCGGTTTCGACCATGCGGAAATCTTCGCGCGGGTAATAGCGCACACCGGATACGGTATAGGGATTGCCGATTTTATAGCTTCCCGCCGTTTCCTGTGAGCCCGACCACGTCGCCTTTTTGAATATATGCGACGCCAGCTGCACTTCGGAGCAAGCCGAGAGAGACATCAACCCCGCCAGCAGCGCGGGCACAAGGGCAAAACGGTAAAAACGCGAAGATGAAATGACGTTCATGCGGCGGCGGCTTTCATGTTGTTGCGTAGATTTTTGCATGCGGGGTAAATCCTTGTCCGTATCTTAATGTACGCTCATCCGCCGCTGCGGTTGGTGATGGCGCTTTGCACCTTCACGCCGTCGCGCAGGCGTTCGGCCAGCGTCAGCACGGATGTTGCGAAGTAAGACGAGCGGTTCCATTTCAGGATAACCTTGAAGTTATCATAGACGATATAGGCCGACGTGCCCGGGCCGCTCGGCTGCACCACCGATGCCTGCGCGTAGCCTTCATACGGTACAGGTTTGCCGTCGGGCAGACGCAGGCCGCGGTCGTGCCAGAATTGCAGGGTATAGCTGTTATTCACGCCCAGCATGTTGCGGTCAAGCGTGTCAGGCACCACAACCTTGCGCCCCCACGGCTGGCCTTTTTTCCAGCCGCTTTGGGCAAGGTAATTGGCGGCGGAGGCGAAAACATCCGCCTGCGTACCCCAGATGTCGCGGCGGCCGTCGCCGTTGAAATCCTCGGCGAATTTGAAAAAGCTGGTGGGCATGAATTGCACCTGCCCCATCGCCCCCGCCCAGGAGCCTTTCATATTGCCGTGACGCACATGGCCTTCTTGCAAAATGCGCAGCGCCTGAAGCAGTTCACCGCGGAAATAATCGCTGCGGCGGCCATCATAAGCGAGCGTCGCGAGCGCATTCACGATGTCAAAGCCGCCGGTATAATCCCCGTAATTCGTCTCCACGCCCCAAAGCGCGACGACGACTTCTTTTTCGACGCCATAAGCCTCGCTCACACGGCCGAGCAGCGTGCGGTAATTCAGCATCCGCGTAACGCCCTTTTCAACGCGGGCGTTATTCACGATACGCGCCAGATAATCGTCAAAGCTGGTGGTGCCTTCGGGCTGTTTGCGGTCAAGTTCGATGACTTTATCAATCGGCTTCATGGTGTCCGGCATGGCCTGCTGCAAAAGCTGCGCATCGATGCCCTTCTGGCGCGCTTCGGCCTTGAATTCCTTCATCCATGTGGCGAAGGGCTTGTCAGCCGCCGCCGCGTCAGACGCCGCGGAAAAAAGCCCCGCCGCCAGCGCGAATACGCACAACACATGCCTGCATGCAGATACCGAAATCACCCAAAAACTCCCCTGTGAACACGCTCTCAGGTATAGCAAGCATTTGAAACGAATAACAGATTTTTAGGAAAAGTTTCAGACAGGCTTTGCCGTAAAATATGGCTATCCCGTTGACGGCGCGGCAACACACACCTCGCGTTGCAGTATTATGGAATAAATATGCTCATTTCAAAGCATGCGTACAAACACCCGGCACGTAAAGCCCACGAAGATTGAAAACAAACCCCCACCCTGCTAAAGTCCGCCGCGTTCTATGCACTGGACAGGTGGCCGAGTGGTTTAAGGCTCTAGTCTTGAAAACCCCTTCCATAACACATTTATCAAGAATTATTAAAGAATATCAAATAGATAAGTTTTTTAACTTTTCTATAATATACTTACACAT
>DQGU01000265.1:452-9091 GCA_003524565.1 Rhodospirillaceae bacterium | reverse complement strand
GACGCTCTTCCGATCTGTTTTAACGATGCCTCGGCCACCTCCCTAGCCGCGACAGCCTTGTCGCGCTCCATGAGTCTGTAATCGGCCAGAAGCCACATGCCCGCTACAGCGACCAAAGACATGGCGGGGATGATGGCATTCCGCCATTTCCATACTTTCAATAAGAGCGCGGGCACGGCGATCATGGGTACACCTTCCGGTCGAGTTCAAAATGCGGGCCGTCGAAAAACGTTTTCCAGTCGCCGCCCCAGACGATCGGCACCTGCAGCTTGACTGCCGCCGCCTTCATAGCTTCGGCGATTTTATGATAATGCGCCTTGTCCCAGCTGACGGTGCCATTCACCCAAGCCGCCAGATCCACGGCATGGCCGGTCAGGTGGCGGCTGTTTTGCGTCTGGCTTTTGCCGGCCTTGACCAGCTCGGCCTGGCGCTCTTTCGTGCGCAGACCTTCGATGACGGTGAAATCCACCTCCGTGATCTGGATCGCCAGCTCAATCACGCGCACCAGATCCGGATGCACGCCCTGCATATTTCGGCGCGAGCGCGCGCCAAGCGAAAACTTATTTGACATTGATCAGGTGCCTCGCATCGAATTTCGCCTTGGGCACAAAATCCCAAGGCGTGTTATACCCCTCGACCTCGCCGCAGGCCTCGCGCAGCGCCTCGGTCTTTTCGGCTATGCTGCACACGGCCGCCTGGCGTGCCGCCCGTTGTTCGGCCATGCGCTTTTCGCAGGGCAGGAATTTTTCGATCAGTTTAAGCATCGCGTCTCCTTTCGATTTCACGGGTGATTGTGGACAGGCTGGCATCGACGCCCTTCAGCACCACCAGCGTGTCGCGCTGCATGGCGTTCTGTTCGTCATCCTGTTTCATCAGCCGTTTCCACAGAGTAATAATCGCTGCCACCAAAAGGATGATGACCAGCAAAAGAACGGTTACAACCGCGCCCAGCTCGAAAAGCCGGAGCGTGCCGTCGACCGCGATTTTTTCAATGGCTTCCATTTTACCTCATGCTTATGGCGAGAAGGGTTTCGGTGGCGTTTATGCTGCCATCAGGTGAAGCCGTGATCGCGCGTGCGCCGCTGGTGGTAATTGATACGCTACCGGCGACCATAGCCGCACCCGTCGATGGATCGATCGGGAACGGGCTGTCCTGGTCTTCACTGGCCCCCGTCAACGTCCATGTGACACCACCGGTTTGCCCTTGCTTCATGGCGCCGACAAGAACGAAGCCACCCTTCAGCGCATTGATGCTGACAGACAGGGTAACCGCGCTTGTGGTGTTATCGACTTTGGTGTCGTATGGCGTGAAGGTTTTGAGGCCCGTAACGCGATACCAAGCAACCGACATCGATGCGCGCCCGCCGGATGTCGTGACCACAATATCGCCGCTGGTACCGGTCGGAACGTGCGCCATGTAAACAGCAATGTTGTGAAATCCGGTACTGCTGATACCGATGCCCATACGCGCGGCCGTCACACCCGCGACCGTAACGCCAGTGATAACGTCGCCGGCGTTTGTCGATGTCGATGGTGCAAACACTGTCACCATGATGCGACGATCGGCAGCAGCAGCGCCAAGCGTCTTGCCCGCGAAAGTCCATGGCGATCCGCCGCCCTGATCGCCATGCGCACCCAGGAATTGCAAAACCGCGGGCTTTTCTTCTGTGATCAGCAGCGGCGCGAATTTGTTGTAATACCCCATTACGCCTCCTGCGCCACGCCGGTCACGTCAAACTTTGTATCCGTCGCGTTCCAGATCATCGCCAGATAAAGCGTCTTGCCCAGCACCGTCGTCGTTGGCAGCGTCACGCCCAGCGCGCGGTAATTCGTGCCGTAGCCAATCGCTCGCGCCGTGCCGTTGTCTTTGACCCGGACGATCAATGCCTGCCCCTGCACCATCGTGCCGGTCGGGTTGGCAAGGGTCAACGCCTCGGCCTGCGCCGTGATCGTCACCAGATCGTTCTCGTTCGTCGGCGTGACTGTGGCCGCAGAGGCGACGGTCTGCACGCGCGGGTCGATCGGCTGGTAATCGGCGGCATCTTCCATCGCCATGCTGCCGAGGTCGCCGGCATCAAGGGTCGCCAGCAACCACACAGCTGCCCCTGTCGCTGCAGAGGCGCAAAGGTAAACCTCGCTGGTCAGGGTGTTCAGCCACTTAGAGCCGCGTACCCATCCCTCTGTTTCATCGTCGTTCACCGTCGGGTCTGTGGTGGCTGTCCAGTTATTCTCCGGCAGCGCGGCAGCAGCAGCGACTGCCTGGTCGCGCGCGTTTTCGGCTGCTTCCTTTGCAGCGATAGCTGCCGCGGCATTCGGGGCGGCCGAGGCAATCTCGGATGCGGTCGGGCCCATAGCAAAACCGTTTCCGGTGTCGTTGATCATCAGCGCGCGGCCGGCGACCACCGTCGGCAGGATGCGGTCAAAATCCCCGCCGACAGATTTTGAGATTTCAATCTGCCGGCCGCTGTCGCGCCGCTGTTCTTGCAGGGCAAAAAACAGCTGGTTAATTTCGGTATTCAGCCGCGCCGAAGGAAGCCCCCCGCGCACCGGATAAATCTGCCGGCGCGACAAGCTGGTGCGCCCTTCGACAACGACGATCGCAAATTTCTCTGCCGGCACATCCAGCACAACCTCGCTGGCTTGCAGATCAACCGACGCAATAGCCGCTTCATCATCATCGACATAAGCAACCAGATCGTCCTCACCCTCGACCGGAAAATCGAAAGTGAAGGTGCTTTGCCCTTCGTCTGCCGTGACTTCGTGCCGGATGCGGCGGTCGTTCTCTGGCAATACGGGTTCGGTTGTCACTGTTCACCTCCGGCTCTGATCGGTTGTCGTACGTCGTTCAGCCGACGCTGCTTGTCCATTTCCTTCAGGATGGCCTGCGGAATTTCTTTGAATTCCTTTGCGACCTGCGCCCGCGCTGCCTTGGTATAGTCCGACACAACAGCGCGGATAAAATTCTGCTGGTCTTCATAACTGTTGCCGATGGCCATAAAGAACGACAGGTGCCGGCCAAACGGGTCTTGTTCACTGGCCAGACTTTGAAAGAACTCTTTCATCGTCTGGTTGCCGTACTTCGTCAGCGGGATGCCATCGCCGCGCAGCTCGACCAGCCGGTCATATGCCTTGGGAAAATCGCGCAGATCGATGCGCGCGCTGCCGCGCTCTACGACAGGTATTTGTTTGTCGCCTAAATCTGACAGACTAAACACCTGCGTTTTCTGCGGCATATCGATCGTGAAGCCGTTTTGCAAAAGCCATTTATCCACCGGCGCGTCTTTCTCGCGGCTGCGATAAACGGGATTGAACAGCGTTTCCAGACGCTCCGCCGTCGCGCCGGCAATCGTCGTCGCCTCCGGGTAAAACGCCTGTATCGGTTCGCCCCAGATATTGCGGCGCACCGGCGCGCTGTCTGACAGTCCGGGAATGCGCGCGCGCAGCGCGTCTATCATGTTAAAGACTTCGGACGTTTCGGGGTTGATGGCGCGCTCGACCGCAGCCACGCCGGCCGGCACGAAAGAGCCTGCCATGCGGTTGATATAATTCTCGCCATAGCGCCCGGGGTCAGACAGCACCTCGACCAGATCGGCAAAACCGGTCATGAATGTTTTGCCCATGACCTGATTGCTGGCCGATATCGCGGCCGCCAGCACCAGCTGGTCGGCCTCGGATTGCATATCGATGTCATAGGCTTCGTAATTCGTCAAAATCTCGGCGATGCCGGCGGACATGCCCAGCATCGTGCCCAGATATCCCATGCGCTGGTAACTGTAATACGTATCGCCGATTTTGATCGAATTCGGCTGCCAGCCGGTACGGCGCAGCGCCGCCTTGATCTTCGGATCAGCCGGGCCGTCGCCGGTGATAATACCGTTCATCGACATATCCGCGGCAACCGCCATGATGCCGGTGCCCATCGCCATGCGCGTTTTTGCGTTGGCCGCGCGGATACCGCCCGCCGCTATATCATCGCGGATGTTCTGCGACAACAGGCCCAGCGGCGTGCGCGAAAAGGTAAACTTGAAAATATTCGCAGGCGTCCGCACAAAGGGCACGACAAAACGCAGCAGCGGATATTGGTTGATGATGCCCTGCACATCGCGGCCGCCTTTTTCCAGCTGCTTCGTATAGGTCGCGTAATTGGCGAAATCCACCGCTTCAGCACGCAGCGGCGCAGCGGACGGGTCGGTCAGGGCGCGGGCGATATGCTCTTTCAGCGCCTGGCCTTCCAGCCCCTGGGCAATACCCTGGCGCGTAGCCAGCGCCTGCAGCTGCGCGTTATACATCAGCGTCTTGTTAAATTCGTCGCCGGCAGCCAAAAGACCTCCGACATATTTCTGCAGCACAAGCCCATAACCATCGACCGCTTTGGACAGAAAACCCGCCTTACCCTGCGGGTCGAGGATCTCGCGCGAACTGGCGCGGGTGCGCGGCAGGTCAACCTTGCCCATGCCCATACCGACCTCGCCGGTGCGCAAGGCATGGGCTGCGTTTTTAAGCGCCCCCTTGTGCGCCTGCAGCCAGCCCATGAAAAACGCCGTGCCCTCGCGCATCGTCACGGGGCTGTCCTTTGCGCCGGTCATCGCCATGCGCTCCATGCCCAGCATCAGGCCCGTGCCATAGCTGTCAAACAGGTTGACGACGTGCGTTGTCGGGTTGGTCAAAATCCCCATCGTCCAAAGCTCCGACACGGCATCCACGCTGCGCGCCATCGCACCTTTTTGCGTGATGGCGTTCAGCTGCGCCGTATTCAGGCTGTCGCCGACTGCAGCGATCTTTGCAGCCAGCGCCTTGCCCACATCGGCGCCGCCGGCATCGGCCAGCATTTCCTGCAGCATCCGCGCATTGTCGGCAGCCGTGCCCCCCAGCGGCATGCGCCATGCCGCCAGCGCGCGGCCGGCTTCGGCACGCACGCCCATGAATTCCTTTTGCACAGCATGGTGCATCGTGACCAGGCGGCGGAAATTAAACACATCGATATCCGAAGCATCCGGCGATGCGGCACGCTTTGCGGCTTCCATCAGCTTGTCGGTCGTGTCGTAATAGACCTTGCGGGCGGCGACGATTTGTTCGGCGTTAAACGCATCGCCCGTACGGCGCGCCATCAGGCTGTCGAAGCCGTCAATATCCTGCGCAGCTTTCAGGGTTTGCTCCGCACCGCGCTTGCCGCGGCGGGCGGCTTCAATGCTGGGCTTCAGCTCCGGACGGTTCACCATATCATCCATCAGGCGCTTGATATCATCCGGCCCCTCGATGCGGGCGAAGTTGATTTCGTAATCATCGATATGCGCAGCGGGGCCGTCCTGCAGCGCCTTGGGCTTTCCAAATGCTGCCTTGACCTCGTCTTCCGCCTCGATCAGCTTTTGCTGCCGGCGGCGCAGCAGCGCCTCGTCGGATGCATCGCCCAGGAAATCAAAATTTTTCCCCTCGACGCCGATACCGGCCGCTTCCTCGCGCGGGGTCTGGAAAATATCTTCCGGCTTTTTGCCCGCGGCTTTCATGTCATCAGCCGCCGCTTTGCCCTTTTTCAGGGCGGCAACGCCACGGAACAGGCCTTCACCGATGCCGCCCAGCGCCAGCCCCTCGACCGCTTGCTTGAATTTCGCCTCGGCCGCGCCATCTTCAGGATTGGCGGCCAGATATTCGGTCACGGGGTTCTGCAGCTCCGGTACTGACTGGATGACGTTCGACAGTCGCTCTTCGTGCTTATCGAATGCCAGCAGGTCGCCAACAGCCCCCTTGGCGATATTCGCGGCCGCGCTGCCGCCCTTAATCACTTTATCCGCCCCCTTGAAGCCGACAAGGAACTGGCTGATTGTTTCCACGATATTGCCCGTCACCGTCGGCACGGCTGGCGCATCGGGCACCGGCAGCACGGGCGCATCAAGGTCGATCGTCTTGTCGCCGGCTGCGGCGGCGCGTGTGTTCAACCGCTCGCGGTTTTCGCGCAAGGACGTGATGCGCGGATAGCTATATTCGCCTTCCTCGTTCAGCAGCGTCAGCTGGGGGGTGATTTTCTCCAGCTCCTGCAGAAACCCCAGCATATTGTTAACACCCTTGACCGCACCGCGCGCCGCGCTGCGCGGCGAGGATATCAGGCCAATACTGATATCGCGGCCGATGCCCAGCTCCTCACGCGGGGGCGGCAGCGTGCCTTCAGCTCCGGCAGGCGCATTAGGCGCAGGTGCCGGCGCGGGTGCTGCAGCACCGCCGCCAAACTGGCGCGCCCAATCAAGCGCCTCCGCGCGGGATGCCGCATCGAAGGCGTTTGCAAAATCCTGATCGAATTCGCTGCGTATGTTGACAGGGTTATCGTTTTGCATTGGAAGGTTCCTTTGTCATCAGCAGCTGGTGATAGTCGCGGAGCAGCTGCATTTCACGGATATAGATTTCATCGTTTTCCAGCTTGGCAGGGTCGCCGCCATGCTTTTTTGAAAAGATTTCTGTCGTACGCTGGGCAGCTGTTTCAATGTCTTTGGCCGAAAGATCGCGGCTAAACTTTTGTGCCGGCGACAGCGCCATCGGCAGCGGCAGGTTGCCAAGCGTCGTTTCTGTATCCATCACTGAATAACGACGCACCACGTCACGGCCGATTTCCAGCGTTTCGGAAAGCAGCGGGGTGCGGCCCTCGGCCTGCACGAAAGACTGGATGCGCTGCGCATATTCCGCCTCTGCCTTTGGTATCGACATCGATTGCGCAAAGCCGATTTCGGTCGAAAGCCTGCCCAGACTATTCCCGACAAAATCACGGCCTTCGCTGACGGGGTCGGGCTGGCCACGTTGCAGGCGGGTATAGTTGCGCTGATATAGCTCCATGTAATCCGCGCGGGTCAGGCGTGTGGCAGCTTCGCGCAGGTCGGCGCGGATGTCTTGCCCGTCCAGATCAGCCGTGGCAAGGCGCGTATAGGTCGCGCCATCGCTCACCTCCGGAAAGCCGCCGACGGCGATCTTGCGCAGGGTCAGGTATCTGTCGGGTTCCAGCTGCGCCCGGGCATCCTCTACCGCCTGCAGGGTCAGGCCGCCGCTCTGGGCCAGCACGGAAAGGTCGCCAAAGGTTTCATCCGAATTCTTTTTAAAAATACGCTCGCGGGCGCTGTCCACCTGCGCATCGAGCGCCAGCTGGCCGCGCAGCCGCTCGACAAACGCACCCTCCGCCAGCTGGTACCCGCGTTCGCCTAAAAGCTCGCGCAGCGGCATGTCCAGTTTTCCGCCTTGGCCGTCGGCAACCGCGATACTCGCTTCGCCTTTTTTCCATGCGCCCCAGGCATCCAGCACGTTTTCCTGTTTAGACATCCACGAAATGGCGACTTGTTCGGCCACCGTCGCCTCCGCCTTTTGTTCAAATGCCAGACGCTCGCGCGCTGAAAACAGCGGCATGCCATCCGGGCCGATCTGGTTTGCCACGTCCACCATGCGCACCGCGCCGGTCATCATGCGGGCGATGCCGTTTTTGACATCCTCGGGGTTTCCGTCGAAAAGGCCGGATGCGTCCTGCGCAATATCACCAACGGCCGCCTGCTGCAGCCGCAGGGCATCTTCCAGCATGCGATCGCGGGCCACAGCCTGCGCCTGCGCCTCAAGCCGGCGGGCGACGCCATCAGACCGCAAACGGAAATCCGCCTCATACCGCTGCGCCAGTGCAGGGTCGAATTGCGCAAGCTCGGTCAGAACACCGCTCAAATACCCATCGGCCTTTTGTTTAAAGCCCCCGGGATTGGCAGTGTTCTTGCTTTCCAGCTCCGACAGATACAAACGCGATTTCATATCGATGCGGGTAATCGCGGCATCTCTTGCGGCGTTGTTATATGCGCGGCCGCGGATTGTTGTGTCATCCTTCAGCTGCGGCAGCTTGTCAGCCATGCCGGCCTGCGTGCCTTCCTTGCGGCCTTCGACCTCTGCCTGCACATCAAGACGCTGTTCGATACGGCCGGACATTTCGCGCAGCAGACCGCCGATGCTGAAAAGCCCCCGCGCGACACCGCTATCCGCAGCGACCGGCACGGGCGAAACGCCCGCAACAGGCAAGCTGCTGCGGTTCAGAGTTGGCAGATTTGTACCTTGTCCTGTGCGATTAGCCACGGTTCTGTCTCGCTGCAATAAGGTTTGTCAGGGTTTTTCCTGCGCTGCCGGCACCGCCAGCGATGGACTGGAACATCGCGCCGCTGCGCTGCGACAGGCTGGATGCTGCCGCACGGCGGCGCTGAAGCACGCCGATGGTGGTATTCAGGCGGCTGGTATCCAGCTGGCGCTCCGCAAGGCGGCGGGTGTTATCGGCCAGCGCCGCGGCTGATCCGAAACCGCTATCGATACCCGCGCCGGAGAAGGCCAGACGCTGCTGTGCAATCGTCTGGATCATGTTTTCCATGATGTCGTTTGCTTCCTGCTTTCCGCGCAGCTCGTCGTTTTTGGCAGCCAGCAGGCTCTCGCGGGCCTGCACATCGAGCGCCGCGGATTCCTGCATACCGCCCATGATGCCGCCGAAAAGGTCGCTAGCCATCGAGGCAATCGAAAAGCCTGTCGAAAGCATACCCAAAATTGAACTGCCGCCAGCTGCGGCTGCACCTGTAGCCGCGGCTCCGGCCGCAGCCGTACCCGCGGCGGCGGTGCCGCCGGACATCAAGCTAGATCGGAAGAGC
>DQGU01000265.1:0-251 GCA_003524565.1 Rhodospirillaceae bacterium | reverse complement strand
GGCGGTGCCGCCGGACATCAAGCTGCTGCCAACAAGCATTGCGATTTCCATTAGACCGCGACCTCCCTTGTAATCGCCAGAAGGTTCAGCGGCGCGACGCTGCCCTGGCGGAATTCGAATTTGCCGCCGACGGCATATCCCATCAGGCCGGACAAAACCTTTTCACCCGTATAAAGCAGCTCCATGGTCGAACGGTCGAGAACGTCGCTATCCAGCTGAAGCAGCGGCACCTTGCGCCACGGCCCGCCGTT
>DQGU01000118.1:442-5862 GCA_003524565.1 Rhodospirillaceae bacterium | reverse complement strand
CAATCCTCCATCGCGTCTTTCAGCTTGGGGGAGTCCTCTCTAAGGGATGGCGCCATGTCTTTAGGTTTCCTGAGCAGAGTGTTAAAAGGGTTTCTTTTTATACCGCAAGCCACAGAAAAAAGTCATCTTTTTTCGATTCGTGAAACATTCTTATTATCCATATTATTGACGCTGACATGGGAATCTGATAACAATATGAAAATCAAAAAGCGCTGCATCCGCGGAGTTTCGCATGTTCAAGCCCATCGTCGATGAATTCAATCGCTTCGTGGATGAAAAGCCAACCGCACAAATGGCCGCGCCGCTATCCGCCGCCCCCTTATCTGCCATCGACGTAAACCAGCAATTTTTGCGCGCCGTCGAAAGACGTGATGCGCAAACCGCCGCCACCCTTTTCAGCGCGCACCACATGCAGCCGGACGACATGGTCCCCGCGATGGGGCTTTGCATCGCCGCGCGTCAGGGCGATGCGGATATTGTGCGCCTGCTTTTGGGCAAGGGCGTTTCTGCGGATTGCCGCCTGATGGGCAAAACCCCCGCCGACTGGGCAGAGGCCGCGGGGCATGATGCTATCGTAAAAATTCTGGGCGGCACGCAAAGCCCGCGCACAGCGCAGACAAACGTCCACGTCCTTGCGCAGCGCGCGCGCTAAATTCGCCGCGCGCTTTCTATTTTCCGTACGGTTTTATTCAGACAGGGAAAACGCTTCGGCCTTGGCCGTGCCGTCGGCGGCAAGGGTGATTTTTTCGATGCGGCCTTGCGCTTCTTTCAGCTTCGCTTCGCAGAAATTTTTCAGCGTCATGCCGCGTTCATAGGCATCGATGGACGTTTTCAAATCGCCCGCACCGGATTCAAGCGTGCGCACGATTTTTTCAAGCTCGCCCAGCGCATCTTCAAAGCTGAGTTTATCGAGGTCTTTGTCTTTGGACATGCGGGCAATCCTTCGCTTATACGGCCAGTTTCTGCGCGGTTTCCACCGGCACCAGCCCCAGTTTCATTTCAAGCCCGCCGCAGAGCATCTGGCCGAGCATGATATGCATTTCCTGAATGCGCGCGGTGGTTTTGCACGGCACGTTCAAAAGAATGTCGCAAAGCGGCGGCATTTTACCGCCGGTCTCACCCGTGAAGCCCACAGTGGTGATACCGATAGCGCGGCAGCTTTCCAGCGCCTTGATGACATTCGCGCTGTTGCCCGACGTGGAAATGCCGATGGCAAGGTCACCCTTGCGGCCGAGCGCTTCGACCTGACGGGAAAAAAGAAATTCAAAACCGAAATCGTTGCCAATAGCGGAAAGCGCGGAGGTGTCGGTGGTGAGCGCAATCGCCGCAATCGGTGCGCGGTCTTTTTTATAGCGCACCGTTAGTTCGGTTGCGAGGTGCTGCGCATCGGCAGCCGAGCCGCCGTTGCCGAAAAACAAAATCTTGCCGCCGTTTTCAATCGTCTTGGCCGCCGCATCCAGAAGCGCGGCGAAAGCGGGCGCGAGTTTTTTTTGCGTCGCCTCGAAGCAGACGGCATGTTCGGCAAATTCAGACTGCCAGAAGGCGGAGGTATCGAAGCTCATTTGTTTTGTCCTTTGTGCTGCCTGTTTGAAAACGGCTATTTCTTGGGTTTCTTTTTGCTCTTGGCGGGTTTTGCGCCTTGGGGCTCCGCCTGTTTTTCGCCGCGGCGGTTATAGGCCAGCTGCTCGGGCGTCAGTTCAAACCCGATAACGACCTTGTATCCGGCGGCTTCTGCCGCGTCCGCCAGCGGCAGGCGCAGGCGGTGTTTTTCGGTCTTCAGACCAGCCCCCGTTTTATCGAGCGGAACGGTAGTGGAAAAGCCCTGACGCTGCAAGACGTTCTCGGACGGGTCGAGGACGGCTATAAAATATGGAAACTGTCCGCGGTCAAGCCCCGTGCCCATCGCGCCGCGCCATGCGCTGAAATCGACTTCCAGTTCGAAATCCATCTGGCCGCCATCATAACGGCAAGCGCCGCGGTAATTTTCAAGGCTGGCCGCGATAATGCGGTTGGGTTCGATTTTATCCGCGCCCGCTTTGAAATCATAAAGTTGCGCTGCACCCAGCACCAGACCCGTATCGGGGCAGGGCGGCAAATCCGCGGGCGGGGTGGAGGCACAGCCGGACAGCAGCAAAAGCCCCGACAACAAAACCGCCACGCGCCTAGATACGGCGCGGCGGGCGTTTGGGGTCTGTTTGTGCGGGCGCGGGAAAACCATGTCGAACCTCCGTTTATTCCGTGCGCCAGCATAGCCGCCCTGCCAAAGCGGGGCAAGCAGAGCCTGAGACTCGACACGCACGGCCGCCGCGCCTATATTTCCGGCATGACAAACCATGCAGCCCCGATGTCCAAACCGCCGCTCACCATCCTGCTCGCCCAGCCGCGCGGGTTTTGTGCGGGTGTGGAGCGGGCGATTGAAATCGTGGAAAAGTCGCTGCAAAAATTCGGCGCACCCGTTTATGTGCGCCATGAAATCGTACACAACAAACATGTGCTGGACGACCTGCGCGCCAAGGGCGCCGTTTTCGTCAAGGAGCTGGACGAAGTGCCCGAGGGCGCGCCCGTCATTTTCTCCGCCCATGGCGTGCCCAAGCGCGTCCCCGCCGAGGCTGCAAGGCGCAACATGATATACGTCGATGCCACCTGCCCGCTGGTCAGCAAGGTGCACCGCGAAGCGGAGCTGCATCACCGCAACGGCTGCCATATCGTGCTGATTGGCCATGCAGGCCACCCCGAAGTCGTCGGCACCATGGGCCAGCTGCCCGAAGGCGCGGTCACATTGATTGAAAGCGCAGAGGACGTCGGCAAACTGAATTTCGCGCAAGACACCAAACTTTCCTACGTCACGCAAACAACGCTGTCGGTTGACGATACGGCGGATATTGTCGCCGCGCTGCAAACGCGTTTCCCCGACATCGCACCGCCGAAAAAAGAAGACATCTGCTATGCGACCACCAACCGCCAGCTGGCTGTGAAAGACATCGCGCCGCGCGCGGATGCGGTGATTGTTATCGGTTCACGCAATTCATCGAATTCAAACCGTCTGGTCGAAGTTGCGCGTGCCTATGGCGCCAAACACGCGCTGCTGGCCGACAAGGCGGCAGACATCGACTGGGATTCGCTGGGCGATATCCGCACGCTGGGCCTGACAGCCGGGGCGAGCGCACCCGAAGTTCTGGTGCAGGGCGTGATTGACGCCGCGCGGACGCGGTTTGATGTCACCGTGCAAACCGCCGTCGTCGCCGAAGAGAATATCCAGTTCAAAATCCCGCGCGTGCTGGCCACATAATCATAATCACGGAACATAACGGGGATATGCACACGCCTTGCGCAGCGCAGCATCGCGCGCGCAAGGCTTAAAGCACTGAAATGCCGCCGCAAAAAAAATTTCACCTTGCTTTTGAATCCTTCATCCCTATAGTTGTCCTCGATTTCGAAAAGAGTATTGCAGACACTGACTGCCTATTCGTTTGTACGTTTAAAAAAACGTGTGCTGATAGAGGGTATCGACACTAAAACAACGAAAGGACTGTTATGGCAAAGACCTATTGTCTGGCGATTGACGTCAAAAGCCCGCACATTGATGGCGGCCTTGGTTATATGCTGACGTTCCACGCGAAGGATTCGAAAACGTCTCCCGAAAAAACCGAAGGCTTCGACGTCTGGGCGGATGCCGTACGCACCGCGGTGCGCGATGCCGGCGACCAGCCGTTCAACCCCGACCCCTACACCCGCAAGGTCGCGATTGCCGAGCTGATGTATGAAATTGAAAAAATCAACAGCGCGCACCCCTTCGTTATCGAAGGCACCGCAACGCGTCCCGCGGTTGAAGTGCAATCCAGCAACCCGCATGACAAGCGCATCGTTGTCAATTTCACGGGTGAAGACGGGCAGTTCGACGTCGTCGAGAAACGCAGCCGCCAATATATCCCCGGCCGCATCGGCGAAGACGGCCGCGTGACGGTGCTGGACAGCAAGGAAACCGCGTTCCCCTTCCTGCCCGCACAAAGCGGCGGCATGGCGCCGCCCGCGCAAAAACCGGGCAACCACCTGCACTGGCGCCCCTAAGCGTTTTTTGCAGCCGCAGATAAAAGGCCGAAAGGGAATCAGAAAATGATTCCCTTTCGCTTTTTGGCGGATTAATCTGCCCTTCATGGCCGTTTACACCCGCATTGACGAACAAGACCTGCAAAAAGCCCTTGCCGATTTCGACATCGGCACGCTTGCCGATATCGAGGGCATCGCGGACGGGGTTGAAAACAGCAATTACCATCTTTTCACCGACAAAAACGGCACACGCCTGCGCCATATCCTGACGCTGTTTGAAAAACGCGTGAATGCGGAAGAACTGCCGTTTTACCTCGGTTATATGCGCCACCTGCGCGGACATGGCATCGATTGCCCTGCGGCGGAAAAAAACCGCCGCGGCGACGAAGTTTTCATGCTGTCGGGCAAACCCGCGATTATCACCACGTTTTTGCAGGGCGCATGGCCGCGCGACATCACGCCTGCGCATTGCGCCGCCGTTGGCGATGTACTGGCGCGCATGCATCTGGCGGCCAAAGATTTCGCCCCCAAGCGCCGCAACAGCATGGCGCTCGGTGCGTGGCGCGGGTTGATACATGCCTGCCTGAAAGAAGCCGATACGCTGCAAAACGGTCTGTTTGCCGCGCTGGATACCGCACTGGATGACACCGAAAAAAACTGGCCGCAGCGATTGCCGCAAGGTGCGGTGCATGCGGATTTGTTTCCGGACAATGTTTTTTTTGAAAACGGCGCGCTCAGTGGCGTGATTGATTTTTATTTCGCCTGCACCGAGATTTTCGCCTATGACCTGATGCTGACGTTAAACCCGTGGTGTTTTGATAAAACGGGCGCACTCGACACCGAAAAATCATCCACTTTTTTGAAAGCCTATCACGCGGTGCGCCCGCTATCGGCGCAGGAAATAGCGGCGCTGCCGCTGATGGGGCGCGCGGCGGCGCTGCGCATTATTGCCACGCGCATGTACGACTGGTTCAACCCCGCCAAAGACGCCGTTGTGACACCCAAAGACCCGATGGAACATGTGCGCATTTTGCGCTTTCACCAAAGCGCCGCGGATAGCAGCGCCTACGGCTTCGCCCCATGACCAAAAAAAGCAAACATGTTGAGCTGTTCACGGACGGCGCCTGCAGCGGCAATCCGGGCCCCGGCGGCTGGGGCGCGCTGCTGCGTTATAACGGCCACGAAAAAGAATTGGGCGGCGGCGAAGAAAGCACCACCAACAACCGCATGGAAATGATGGCGGTTATCGAAGGGCTCGGCGCGCTGAACAGCACCTGCGATGTTACGCTGCATACCGACAGCAAATACGTCATGGACGGCGTGACCAAATACATGCCCAACTGGAAACGCAACGGCTGGCGCACCGCCGACAA
>DQGU01000118.1:0-151 GCA_003524565.1 Rhodospirillaceae bacterium | reverse complement strand
AATGGGTCTGGGTCAAGGGCCACGCCGGCCATGCGGAAAACGAACGCGTCGATGCCATCGCGCGCGCGCATGTGCCGCGCATAGCCGCGGCGGATTTAAGTGACGCGGATACCGCGGGCACCGCAGAAGATTCTTAAACAGCTGATATTTA
>DQGU01000037.1 GCA_003524565.1 Rhodospirillaceae bacterium | reverse complement strand
CGGATGTTTTTCGCCGATGGTGACCGTTTCGTGTTGCATTATATTCCTGTTCTGTTTTCGTTTTTATTATGTATTCAGGGAGGCGCATGGCTTCACCGATATCATGCCCGACAAACCTTTACATTTCGCAAATAGCGCCCAGTTTGGCTATTTTTGTAAAAATCCGGCTGATTTCGGTCAATTTTTGCGTTTTTTTGGCTTTTTTACCCTGTTTTCCGCGCGGCCCCTTGCCCCATAAAGCTAGATTTAGAGCCTTTTATTAATAAAACAAGCGAAAAGCGCAAAAGGTGCATTTTTTGCACGATTTTGCGCATATTTTGCAAAATTTGGACAGATTCAGGCGTTTTTTGCGCTTTTGACGCGCGCTACATCCGGCCTATTCGCCGCTTTTGAGGCGCGAAGCCAGCTCGTCGCAATTCGTGGCGTTATAAGCGCCGCTTTGCAGCTGCTGGAACACCATGCGCTTGCCTGCCATGACCAGCATCTTGTGCTGATAGATGTAGTATTCGTTGAGAACTTTCAAAGGCACATATTTATATTGCTGGCGCTTGATGCGGTGTGCCGTCTGCTCTTTGGTCTGGGCTTCCCGCAGTTTTTTACGCCATTCAAGGAAGTGCCGCACGTTCACGTCCTTATCGACCTTGAAAAAACGGTCGGTGCGCAGGCAATGCTCCATCTCGGCGGAGCGGAACAGGATTTTCATGTCCGTTTCCACCGTTGCAGCAAATTCCTTTTCAAGCGTACCCAGCGCCTCCAGCTGCTCCGGCGTCAGGTTTTTGATGGCGGCTTCATAATCGGCCTTGGCCTTGCGCATTTGCGCATCCATGGGTGGCTCTTGCGGCGCAGGGGCTGCCGTTTCAGCTGCTGGCGCAGAGGTTGTGGTTTCAGCTGCTGGCGCGGCCGTATCTTGTGCAAAAGCCGCTGCGGCACCCAGACATAGCGCCATGGCCAGCATCATCAAAAAACGCATCTTTCGCTCTCCTGCCCGAATTTATATCTTCCGGCCTGTATCCCAACGCGCCCCAGTGGCGCGGAGTTTCATGCAAAAGCGGGAGAGTTTCAAAAAACCCTCCCGCCCCGCTTGTTCATGAAAGCATCCCTGAAAATCAGGCCGCTTTTTTGTCCGCACCGTCGAAAGGCTGGCGCTCGACGATATGGTCGATAAGGCCGAATTCTTTCGCTTCTTCGGCGGACATGAAGCGGTCGCGCTCCAGCGCCTCTTCAATCTGGCTGATTTTCTTGCCGGTGTGCTTGACGTAGATTTCGTTCAGGCGCTTGCGCAGGCTGAGGATTTCGCGTGCCTGAATTTCGATGTCCGTCGCCTGACCTTGCGCACCGCCGGAGGGCTGGTGCACCATCACGCGCGAATTCGGCAGGCTGTAGCGTTTGCCGGCAGCACCCGCTGCGAGCAGCAGCGAGCCCATGGAGCAAGCCTGACCGATGCAAAGCGTCGCCACATCGGGCTTGATGTATTGCATGGTGTCGTACATCGCAAGACCGGAGGTGACAACACCGCCCGGCGAGTTGATGTAGAAATAGATGTCTTTTTTCGGGTTCTCGGCTTCGAGGAACAAAAGCTGCGCGCAAATCAGCGTGGAGACATAGTCGTTCACGGGGCCGGAGAGGAAAATGATGCGCTCTTTGAGAAGGCGCGAGAAAATGTCGTAGGAACGTTCGCCGCGCGCGGTCTGTTCGATGACCATCGGGATGAGCGTGCTCATGTGTTCCGGCGTGTAAGTCATGGTGTACCCCTTGTGTTTATTTAATGCCCGTGTTTGCCCGGGCGTTTAGAGTGGCTGTCCCCCGCCCTCTCTCCAAAGAAAGGGGGCGGTCAGCAAAACTGACCGCCCCATCATAGCAAGCCTGAAAGATGAATTTAAGGCTTTTTTTAGTCCTTACTTCGGTGCTGCGCCTTTCGCGGGTTTTTTCGCGGTGGCGGCAGCGTCGTCGTTGGAAACCGAAGCGGCAGCGGCTTGCTGCTGTTTCAGGGCTTTCAAAGACGGGGTCCAGTATTCTTCGAACTGCGACAGAGCCGTTACCAGCTCGGGGCGGAAGCTCGTCGGTTTTTTGCTGATACCGGTGCCGTTATCAACCGGAACGTCCGAGTTGATGATGGCAGCGATTTCAACGGCGGTTTTCGGAACATACGATTCACGCGCTTCCTGACGACCGGCTTTGATCGAGAATTCTTCGTGAATGGTTTTCTTGCTCTCGCCAACGATGATTTCGTTCACGACACCCATTTTCTTCGCCTGTTCAGCCGACAGCCAGGTGTCACGGTTCAGAACCGTTTCCCAGAATTTGTGGTTCAGGCCGGTGTGGCGGACGTAGATGTCAACCAGGTCGTCTTTCAGACGGTCGGTGAAATCCGCGCCGATTTCGATGTCGGTCAGCTGGGTCGATTGACCGTTGCCCGACAGCGGCTGGTGAATCATGTATTTGGAGCTGCGGGTCATCTTGCG
Source organism: Rhodospirillaceae bacterium (assembly GCA_003524565.1). GTDB lineage: Bacteria > Pseudomonadota > Alphaproteobacteria > Micavibrionales > UBA2020 > UBA2020. The sequence goes on along the minus strand of DQGU01000037.1, from coordinate 2,250 downwards.
CTCGTCACCCGCGACCAGCAGGATGGAGCCCATAGAGGCCTGATAACCCGTGCCGATGGTGGTGATTTTCGCGTCGATGGAACGCATAACGTCATAGATAGCGAGACCCGCGATAACGGAACCACCGGGGGAGTTCACATACATCATAATCGGCTCTTTGCTCTTGCCTTCGCCGCTGAGGTCCGAGTTCAGGTACAGCAGGGACGCGCAAACGATGGATGCCATCGTGTCTTCAACCTGGCCTTCGACCAGAATGATGCGCTTTTTCAGCAGCAGGGAGTAAAGGTCATAGCCACGCTCGCGGCCGTCCTGAACTTCCGTTACAGACGGAATGGTACGGGGAGCGTTGGTCGGACCGCCGCCAACGGAAGCGGTTACCTTGTAAAGCGCCTTGGAAGCAGCTTCGTCAAAGTAAGCATCAAGCGGCTTACCTTCGGACTGTGCCTGCAGCATTTTGTGCAGGTAGTCGTTTGCATCATCCGCAATACGCGCTCTTTTTGCGTCAAAATCTTGGGTCATCTTTCAGTTTCCTTTGCTTGCCAGTTTTTTCTTAATTGGAGGCACACACGTCGATTACACAACGTTATTGAGCAGTCGTTTTTGAATAGAGTTATTCTAACCCAGTTTTCAGAAACGACGGAAACGTTTTTTTTACTTTTCCTTTACTTTTTGTCTTTTTTTGACCCAAAAGCGGGCTAAGAAGCAATAAAATTACTTCTTAGCCGCCTTTTTTGTCTTTTTCGGAGCTTCTTGCTCTGCCGCCTTGGTCAGTTCATCGACGCTGACGTCTTTAGAATCGACCTTGACCTGACCGAGGATGAAATCGACCACTTTTTCCTCATAGACGGGAGCCTTGAGCTGCTCCAGCGCCTGCGGGTTTTGCTGGTAGAATTCGAAAACCTGCTTTTCCTGACCGGGATAACGGCGGGCTTCGGCAATCACGGCCTGTTGCAGTTCGGGCATGGTGACTTCGATTTTGTTAGCGCGGCCGATTTCAGCCAGAACCAGACCCAGCTTCACACGGCGCTCGGCAATGTCTTTGTACTCCGCACGCTCTTCCGGTGTGCCGACATCGTCGTGGTTATGGTGTTCGCCATGGTGGTCATGCGGGCCTTGCACTTGGTGCAGGATGCCTTCGAATTCAGCTTCGACCATGCCCGGGGGCACTTCGAAGTCATGTTTTTCATCCAGAACATCGAGCAGCGCGCGCTTCAGCGTCATGCGCGAAACCTGGTCGTATTCTTTTTGCATTTGCTTGGACACTTCCTCTTTCAGCTTGTCGAGGGTTTCCATGCCCAGCTGAGCGGCAAAAGCATCATCGATTTTCGGAACGACCTGACCGCGCAGCTCTTTCACGTTCACTTCGAACACAGCCGCAACGCCCTGCAGCGCTTCGTGGCCGTAGTCTTTGGGGAAGGTTACGTTGACGGTGCGCTTGTCGCCCGCTTTCGCGCCGACCAGCTGCTCTTCGAACGTGTCGATGAAGCTCTTGGAGCCGAGTTCCAGCGGGAAGTCATCGCCCTTCATGCCGGGGAAAGGCTTGCCGTCAACCGTGCCGTCGAAATCGATAACAACGATGTCGCCGTTTTTGGCAGCGCGTACTTCTTCGATTTTCTCGCTGGTTTTGTTGCTGTCGGCGATGCGCTGCAGCGCTTCGTTGATGTCTTTGTCAGACGGCTTGGCCACCAGCTTTTCAAGCGCGATACCATCCAGCGCCGAAACTTTGATTTCCGGCAGGATTTCGATAGCCATGGTGTATTCAAGACCTTTGGCTTCGTCGAAGGTTTTCACTTCGATTTTCGGGCGCATCGCGGGGCGCAGGTTGTTTTCGTTGATGGCTTTCATCGTGCTGTCGTTGACAGCGAGTTCCAGCACTTCGCCCATGACCGACTTGCCGTATTTGGATTTCAGAAGCGGCAGCGGAATTTTGCCGGGGCGGAAGCCGGGCATTTTCACCGTCTTGCCCAGCTCCATCAGGCGCTCGTTGATTTTCTCATCAATCTCTTGCGCGGTCATGGTGACGGTGAATTCGCGCAGCAGGGCTTCCTGTTTGGTCTGGGTGATTTGCATCTGGAATACTTTCTTTCTGGTACGTTGTCTAAATCTGTTGTCGTCGTTTGCGCGGCGGGGCCGCAAATCTTTATAACGCGGCCAAAGGCCGCAAGGTTTCGCGGCCAAAGGCCGCAGGGCCGGCATGGGGGGGTTGGCCGGCTGTTAGGGGGGGGGGGGGGGGGGGGGGTTGGATCCCCA
>DQGU01000116.1:1253-6136 GCA_003524565.1 Rhodospirillaceae bacterium | reverse complement strand
GGCGCGCGCGCGTAATTCAGCATTCTCCCCGCCCAGCGGGTGCTGCCGCCGCGCGAAAGCCGCGCGGTGCGCGTGGTCTGGCGCGGCGCGGCGCCTTTGCAGGAAAAACCTTTCCGGCTTGTCGCGGCGCAGCTGCCCGTTGATTTGAAAAATGCGGCGGCCGATGCGGCGGCGGTGCGTTTTCTGCTCCGCTTCAAGGCCGCGCTTTATATCCGTCCTGCGGCGGCGGTCAAAAGCGATATTCGTGCAGAAGAAGCGCGCCTGCTGCCGGACGGGCGTTTGCGCCTGACGCTGCATAACCGCGGCAGCGCCCATGCGGTTTTGCACGGTCCGCAGCTTTCTTTGACACTGGCGGGCGGGGGACGTGCGGAACTGGGAAGCGATGTATTAAAACCGCTGGAGGGGGAAAATATTCACGCAGGTCGCCGCCGCATTTTCATTTTGCCGCGCCCGCCGCAGTTGTCCGTAAACGCCGAAATTGCACGGAGCGCGTTTGCCTATGACGGCAAGTTTTAGGCGTTGTCTAACCGGACTGTTTTTCTTTCTTTTTTGCGTGCTGGCCACGCCATGCGGCGCAGAAGAAACCGATGCGCAAATCCCTGCCGTGGCCGAAGGGCGTCTGGCGGGCTTTGTATCTGCCCGTCAAACATCGGCAGGGCACATCCTGATAAAAGCGGACGGGCTTTCCGGATGGGTGCAAAGCCGCATGGATGAAAAATCATGCGCCGCTTTCAATGCGCTTTTGGAGCGCGGCGGTTTCTTGCCACCGGAAGATTTTTTGGCGGCGGGGCTTTCCGTTTTATACGACGATTTCGACGCCGTGCTGCGCATCACCGCAGAGCCTGCCCGTATGCGGCGGCAGGAAATTTCGGTGAAATCGCCGCAGGTATCGCCGGAACAGGGGCTTGTCATGCCGGCCGCGCTTTCCGCCTATGTCAATCTGCGCGGCGGCGTCGAATATGTATCCGATGCCGATAGTGCCGCCGAAGGGCGCCAGCCCGCGCGGCTTGATATCGATGGCGCTATCCATTGGCGCGGCACGGTTTTGGAGGCGCAGGCGGATTATCTGGAAGACGACGGCAAACCCTTCCGCCGCGGCGATGTGCGGCTGGTGCGTGATTTTCCGGCGCAGATGCTGCGCGCGGCGGCGGGGGACCTTTCGTATCCGGTGACGGCGTTTCAATCTTTTCAGCCGATGCTGGGCGTCAGTCTTGCGCGCAATTTCACCTTGCAGCCCTACCGCGTGACCGTGCCGACGGGGGATACGTCTTTTGTTGTGCAAACGCCGTCGCGCGTCGATGTGTTGGTGAATGGCCAGCGTATCCGCAGCCTGCGGCTTGACCCCGGCAGCTATGATATTGGCGATTTCCCCGTCGCGGACGGGGCGAATGATGTGTCGCTGGTCATTACGGATGCGACGGGGAATGTGGAGGTCAAAAGATTTCCCCTGCTGGGCGATAGAAACCTTCTTGAAAAAGGCCTGCATGCCTATGCCTATAGCGCGGGGGTGGCGGCGGATAAAAGCGGGCGGCAAATAGAATACGATGCGGGCGCGCCGGTCTTCTCCGGCTTTCACCGCTATGGGCTCAGCGATACCCTGACCATTGGCGCGCAGGCGCAGGGCGATGCGGATGTGCAGCAAATCGGCCTTTCCGCGCTCAAGGCTACGTCATTTGGTACATTCGGTATCGACGCCGCAGGCAGCCGTGCGGCCGCGGCCGATATGGACGGCGCGCTGCAACTGTCTTACCGCCTTGCGGATGTCACGGCGCGGCGCGATTTTTCGGCGCAGCTGCGCTGGCGCGGTGCGGATTTTGCCGCATTGGGGCAGCCTCAGCCCCTTAATCCGGCGGCAGCGGAAATGGCGGCGCGGTATAATTTTATGATGGGGGATAGCATCATGGCGGGCGTCGGTGGGCGTTACCGTTTCGGCCGCGCGGGGCATCCGGATGACTGGTCTTATACATTCACAGCCGGCCGCAGTTTTGAAAACGGCGTGACCTTGTCGATGACGGCGGAGCACCGGCGGCAGGAAGTTATCGGCGCCTTCGTGACGCTCTCGTGGTCGCCGCCCGCCTCGGCACATAGTTTTCAGGCTATCACCGATACCTTTGCCAAAACGCAGGAAGCGCGCTGGGATTACCGCCCGCCGCAGGATATTGGCGCGCCGCAGGCCTATGCGGCGCTGCTGCGCGAAGACGGCGGCGGGGCACAGGCGACGGGCGGGCTGGCCTACCGCGGCTACCGCGGCGATATATCGCTCCGGCATGATATTTACAGCGACATGGGCGGCCGCAGCGAAGGGCGCAGCCAGATACTTGCGGGCACGGCGCTCGCCTATGCCGACGGTCATTTCGCCTTGTCGCGTCCCATCAGCGGCAGTTTCGTTATGCTGCGGCGGCATGAAACGCTGGAAGGCCGCGCCCTCGGCATCAATCCTGCGCTGGCGCACCAGCCTTCGGAAAAGGACTCTTTTCGTGCGCGCATCGACGGCTTTGGCCCTGCGGTGCTGCCGGATGCGACGGCTTATATGTACTATCCGGTGCGTATCGATACGCGTTTTTTGCCTGTCGGGTATGATATTGGCCGCGACCTTTATACCGTTTTTCCGGCCTACCGCAGCGGTGCAGTGCTGACGGTTGGCCATGCCGGAAATATTTATGCCGAGGGGCGGATTTTTGATACGGACGGCACACCTGCGGCATTGATGGGCGGTGAAATCCGCGCGCTTTATCTGGATATTCCCGCCAGCTTGGCTGCGGGGCTTTATGCGGCGGGCGACGTGGTCTTGCCCGCAGCGCAGGGGGAGGGAGAGTAATATGCAGTTGAAATTATATGCGGCGGCTTTTTTGTTTCTGGGCGTGCTTTGCCTGCAGGCGCGGGGTGCGTTGGCGCTTTGCCTTGGCCTGCGCCTGCAAAACGTGCCCGCAACCCTGACCTATCAGGGCAGCAGTGGCGAATATGCCGTTTATGACCCGGCTGAATACATGCAAACGGTGAATTTTCAGGTCACATCGCCCATCACGCTGGTGACCTGCGATTATTTTATCACGCTGTCCGCGGGGGGCAGCAGCAATGCGTCGCAGCGTGTCCTGACGCGCGGGGGGGATACCCTAAATTATAACGCCTATACCACCGCAGCCAAAACCGCGGTTATCAAACCACTGGGCAGTGCGGCCGCGGGGGAGGTGATAACGGGTCTTTTCCCTGCTCTTATCGGTATCGGCCAGACACAAAACAAAAGTTTTTACTGGAGTATAGACCCGCAGCAGGTCGTGCGTGCCGATGCGCTGCGGTTTCAGGATACGCCGGTGACCATGACGCCTTATGCCGGCTTGCTGCTGGGCTTATATCAGCAGGTCGATACGCGCACGATTACGTTTCAGGCGCGGGCGGAAAGCAGCGTTGATTTATCGCTGGTGGATAGCGGCGGTGCGTTCAGCGTGGCAGATACGGCGCAGACGGTCGATTTCGGCAACCTGTCCGCGGGGCAGCTACGCAGCTACGACACCATGGTGCGCACGAACGACGGATACCGCATCACGCTGCAATCGCAGAACGGGCAAAAACTGCAGCATCTGACGGCGCCTGCGCAAACCGTGCCCTATACAATCAGCATCGGCGGCGCGGCGGTGGATTTAAGCTCCGGCGCGGCGGTGCAGGCGCTATCGGCCAATACCGTGACGCCTGCCACGGGTGCGCGGCTGCAAACCGATGTGACCATCGGCGCCATGAGCGGTATTGAAATGCCGGGCGATTACCGTGATGTGATTACCGTAACTGTCAGCGCGCAGTGAAAGCGGGCGGTGTAAAGGGCATGGATTGCGGCGGCGGGGCATGCTAGAAATAGTACCGTTCAAGCCCCAAACGGCAAATCCCAAACGGAGGGTTCAATCCATGACGATTATTTACAGCGCACATGCAGCCGCAAAAGGTGGCCGCGGCGGCCATACCGAAACCGACGACAAGAAAGTCGTACTCGACCTCTCGCCGCCCGGCAGCAACGGCCCCGGCACCAACCCCGAGCAGCTTTTTGCCTGCGGCTATGGCGCCTGCTTCGGCGGCGCGCTGGCGTTTATTGCCGGCCAGAAAAAAATCACCCTGCCCGAAACGCCGACGGTGCATGTCGATATCAATCTGCATAAGACAGAAACCGGCTTTCATCTCAGCGGCGCTATCAACGTCGCGCTCAGCGGTCTTGATGATGCCGTCGCGGCGGAACTTGTGCGTGCAACGCATGATTTCTGCCCCTATTCCAAGGCGACGCGCGGCAACATTGATATGGCGATTAGCCTGAACGGCAAGCCCGTTTAAGCTTTCGCTTTCGCAATAAAAAAGCCGCCGTATTCCGGCGGCTTTTTTATGTGCCGGATTCATGCTTCAGGTGCAGGTACGATATGCCCGTCCACAATATGAATGATACGTCCCGCTGTGGCGGCAAAGGCGGCATCATGCGTGACCACAACAACGGCGCGGTTATGCTCCTCCGCCAGTGTTTTGAGGATGCCCTGCACATTCTGGCTGGACGCGCTGTCGAGATTTCCCGTCGGCTCGTCCGCCAGAATAATCGGCGGGTCGTTGGCGAGGGCGCGGGCAATCGCCACGCGCTGGCTTTGTCCGCCCGACAGCTGTTTGGGCAGCTTGTGGATATGCGCGCCAAGACCGAGAGATTCCAGAAGCGCGGCCGCGCGGGCTTCCCTCTCCGCCGCCCCCAGTTTGCCGAGCCGCTGCATGGGCAGCATCACATTTTCAAGCGCGCTGAATTCCGGCAACAGAAAATGCGATTGAAACACAAACCCGATATGGGCAAGGCGGATATCCGCCAGTGCATCGGTGCCAAGGCGCGTGGTTTCATGCCCCGCAATCCAGAGCTTGCCGCCGCT
>DQGU01000116.1:0-895 GCA_003524565.1 Rhodospirillaceae bacterium | reverse complement strand
TAAATGGCGACATCGGCGCCTTTGACAAGGGTAACGGGCACTTCGCCTTCCAGCTTGCGCATGAGTTTTTCGCTGCGGATGGCGGGCGTTTTTTCCGGCGCGCTCATGCCGTGCCCCGCAAAATATCGACGGGCTGTACATCTGCCGCCTTGCGTGCGGGCAAAAGCGCGGCGAAGACGGAGGCAAGCAGGGCAAAGCTGCCTGCAATCGCGAATTGCGGCCATGACCAGTCAAGCGGCATGGCAATCGGCTCCAGACTGCCGGGGGGCTGGATTTTGACTTGCATCAGTGCGGCCATCATCCCCATCCCAAGTGGAAGCCCCGCCATATTCCCCGCGATGCCGAGCAAAAACCCCTGTACCACGAATATTTTTTTAACGTCGGATGCGTGAAAACCCATGGATTTCAAAATGGCGATATCACGCTGTTTTTCCATCACCACCGTCGAAATGACGTTGTAAATGCCAAAGGCCGCGACAATCAAAACCGCGCTGACAACCGTGTACATGATGACGTTGCGCACAACGAGCGTGCCCAGAAGGTCTTCGGAGGCCTCCTGCCACGACACGCATTTATAGCCGATGCGCGATTCAAGGTCTTCGGCGAAGCGCCGCGCGTCATACGGGTCGTCCAGCTTGATGATAATACTGTTGGCACGGTTGGCGCGGTCGAGCAGCGCCTGCGCGCGCTTCAGTGTCATGAAAACCTGCGTCTCGTCATATCCTGCGCGGCCTGTCCGGAAAATGCCCACGATTTTAAAGCTGCGCACTTGCCCGTTCGGCGCGGCAAGGGTGATGCTGCGCCCTTTGCGCAGGGACATTTTGCGCGCAAGTTCCCCGCCGATGATGATGCCGCCCGGATTGGCGTCGAGGTCTTCGATGCGCCCCTCGGTCAT
>DQGU01000241.1 GCA_003524565.1 Rhodospirillaceae bacterium | reverse complement strand
TCGCGCCAGCTCTACGGCCTGACCATCGCGTCGGAGCGCCCGCAGCACAAGATGCAGGAAAACTGGCATCCCGCGGGCGTGGTCGGCGTGATTTCCGCGTTTAACTTCCCTGTTGCCGTCTGGTGCTGGAACTTCGCCCTCGCCGTTGTTTGCGGTGACAGTGTGGTGTGGAAGCCGTCCGAAAAAACGCCGCTGACCGCGCTGGCCTGTCAGGCGCTGTTCATCGAAGCCGCCCGCCGTTTCGGCAAAGCGCCCGCAGGCCTTTCCGAACTTGTTATCGGCGAGCGTAAAATCGGCGAAAAAATGGTCGATGACAAACGCATCCCCGTTATCTCCGCCACCGGCTCCACCCGCATGGGGCGCGAAGTCGCGCCGCGCGTTGCCGCACGCTTCGGCAAGTGTATCCTCGAGCTCGGCGGCAACAACGCCATGATTTTGACGCCATCCGCCACGCAGGACCTCGCCCTTATGGCGACGGTATTCGGCGCAGTCGGCACGGCAGGCCAACGCTGCACCAGCCAGCGCCGCCTGATTGTACACAAAGACATCGCCGGCGGTTTCGTCGCGCGCGTCAAAAAAGCCTATAAATCCATATCCGACAGCAAAATCGGCAGCCCGCTGGATGCCGCCACGCTGCTCGGCCCGCTGATTGACAAACAGGCATTTGACGCCATGCAGGCCGCGCTCAAAAAAGCCAAGGCCGCGGGCGGCAAAGTCACGGGCGGCGAGCGTGTGCTGGCCAAGGAATATCCGAATGCCTATTACGTCACGCCCGCCGTGGTCGAAATGCCCAAGCACCACGAAGTGCTGAAACATGAAACCTTCGCGCCCATCATGTACGTCGTGAAGTACAGCAAAATCGAAGAAGCCATCGCGATACAAAACGACGTGCCGCAGGGGCTTTCGTCCTGCATTTTCACCAACGATGTGCGCGAAGCGGAGCTTTTCACATCCGCTGCGGGTTCCGACTGCGGCATTGCCAACGTCAACCTCGGCACCTCGGGCGCTGAAATCGGCGGCGCGTTCGGCGGCGAAAAAGAAACTGGCGGCGGCCGCGAAAGCGGCTCGGACAGCTGGAAAGCTTACATGCGCCGCTCCACCAATACCGTCAACTACGGCACGGCCTTGCCGCTGGCGCAGGGCGTGAAGTTCGACGTTTAAGCTCCTTTGAAAGGCAAAAAAACAACCCCCGAAACCTGTAAAGGTTCGGGGGTTGTTTTTTTGCCAAAACGCTTAAGCGGCGATTTGCAGGTTCGCCGCAGCAGATTTGCCGCGCTCGGTCACGATGTCAAAAGTAACCTTTTGACCTTCGTTCAGCGTGCGCATGCCAGCCGCTTCAACGGCGCTGATGTGTACGAACACGTCATTGCTGCCGTTTTTCCGGCTGGATAAAGCCGAAGCCTTTTTGCGGGTTAAACCATTTAACGGTACCTTGAGCCATGATGGCCTCCTTGTAGCAAGAAACGCACATTTGTGAATATTTCCAGGCAACCTTTGCCTAAAAACATATTCGAAACAGCGATGTCTTGAGGGATACCCAGCGGGCTATAACAAAAGCCAGAACTTAAACTCGAATACACTCACCGTAACAGGTTACGGGGCGATAGCAAGCGGCATTATGCCCCCTAGTGTAAAGCCGCTGATATTGCAGACAAATAAACGCACATATATTGCACCGCACACATCAGAACGTAAAAAAACGCCCGCCAATAATAAGGGCGGGCGCTTTTTACAGGCTTAGTATTAGGCGATATATCAAGCCGGTTTCGGCGGCTTGCCACCTGCCGCTTTGGGTGCGTATTGGGCGCGCAGGGCGTCGCGGTGTTCGGCCAGCCAGTATCCGGCGATGATAGTTTTCATGTCGTTATTGACGCCGGATTTCACCTCGTTGATGAAATCCTTGGCGGAGACCATGCGGGTTTTGATGTTTTCTTTTTCATTGTCGTTGCCGAAAATGCCGCTGCCCGCGGATGTATCGACGATACCGACAACGATGGAGATTTTTTCGGACGTGCCGCCCGCGCTGACGTAGGCGTCCTGAATTTGCTTGGCATGCAAAAGCGTAAGGCCGGTTTCTTCGGTTGTTTCGCGGATGGCCGCCTCGACCGCCGTTTCACCCTTGGCGATACCGCCTGCGGGCAGCGTATCGGTATAGGGATATTCCCCCGCCGCCAGAATGCCGGGGCGCATTTCATTCACCAGCACGATTTCATCGCGTTTCGGGTCATAGGCCAGAATGGCGACCGCGTGGCCGCGTTCCATCACCAGACGCTCGTAAGTTTCCTTGCCGCCTTCGTGACGGTCAGCCTCGATTTCATAGCGGTTGATTTTCAAAAAACCGTTGAATTCGTTGCGCACACTTTTGACGCGGGCTTCCAGTTTTTTGCCGTCTTGGGTGGGTTCGGACATCGGGCGATTCTCCTGTTTATACTCTGAATGAGTATTTTTTATACTCTGATAGAGCATAAGTCAACCCCCTCTTTACGGCTTTTTTAGGCAGGGGCTATTCAGGGCTTGGGCGGACGCTGCGCTGCTGCGCCTGTGGCGAGCGCGGGGTTATCGTCATTACGCGCGTTTTCAACGGCATTGCCGAGCGCATGGCTGCTGCGGATGCTGTCGCGGTTTTTCGCCAGCCAGAAGGCACAGACAAGGCTTTTCATGTCCTTGAGCGCGCCGCTTTCGGCACGCTGGATAAATTCGTCAGATGTCAGGACAACGGTCTTGATATCCTCTCCTTCGGACGCATGGCCGTGCACGCCGCCGGCCTTCGCCATATCGATGGTGCCGAAAACCAGCGCCAGACGCTCCGACGTGCCGCCGGAGCTGACATAGGCGCCCGCATGTATCAAACGTGCGTCTTTCAGCTCCATGCCCGTTTCTTCGCGCATTTCGCGTTTGGCGGCGGTGATTTCATCTTCGCCTTTGTCAATCATGCCCGCAGGCAGGGAGTCGTTGAACGGGTAATCCCCCGCCGCCAGCAAGCCCGGACGCATTTCATTGACCAGCAGCACTTCGTCGCGCGCTGGGTCATAACCCAGAATAGCCACCGCGTGCCCACGCTCGAATATCAAACGCTTCACGGTCATGCTGCCACCGCGTGCCCACGCTCGAAT
>DQGU01000155.1:2163-4615 GCA_003524565.1 Rhodospirillaceae bacterium | reverse complement strand
GTCACACCGGCGCAGGCCGGTGTCCAGAGGGACATAGAACCCCAGCAAGCCCCTTTGCCCGCCTAAAACGTTATTAGCCGAAAACGGATTTGACGTGCGCAACCACGTCATCGAAATGCGTATCCACGATGTGGTGCGCGCCGGCATCGACCAGTTCCTGCACCGGATGCGCGCCCCAGGTGACGCCAAGCGTGAGGGTGGAGGCGTTGCGTCCCATGCGCACATCCATAGACGTATCGCCGACCATGATGGTCTCTTCCGCATGTTTGCCCAAATCGCGCATCAGGCTGAGCAGCTGGTCGGGCGCGGGCTTTTCCGCCTCCCCCCTGCGCTTCACGTCGGTGCCCGTGCGAATGCCGGAGAAAAGCTTGCCCACGCCGTGATGTTCCATCTGGTACAAAAGCGGCCCTTCGGGCTTGGACGTCACGATGCCGAGGGTATAGCCTAGGTCTTTAAGATGCACCAGCGCATCCTTGACGCCTGAAAAGAGGTCAGGGATTTTATCAGCTTCGCCCGACAGCGACCATTCGTCATTCATTTTGAAGCTTTGCATGAGGTGCTTGATTTGCTCCTCGCGCGCGACGCCCCACATGAAATCATGCTTTTCCGGCTCGCCATACCCGCGTTTGATAGCGTCCACATCGGGATAGGGCAGCTTGTTCAGCTCCGAATACACGCGCAAAACACGCTCGTACATGCCGAAGCTGTCAAGAATAGTGCCATCAACATCGAAAACAATAAAACCGGACATCGTATCCCTTTTACACAGCAGCGAAGCCGGACAGCAGTTTCGGCCAGTCCACGTTATCGCCCGTGTATTCTTCAAGATTGCGCAACATAAAGCCATCGCCGTCGCGCCAAACGTGACAGAAGACGAAGCCGTGCGCGTTATAATGCGCGGGCGGCGTCAAGGTGGCCTCGATTGCGTTTTCATTCGTCTTGCCGTCGGCAAGGCGGATGGCAGGGTTGCGTATTTCTTCAAGGCTGAATTTGCTGTCACATTCAACCACAAAGAAAAAGTGGTGATAGTTTTCAGGAAGACCGAGGGTTTCGACCGAAATCGTTTCATCATCGGGACCACCGAAGCCGGACTGGTCTTCGCCGCTATGATAAATCTTTTTGCTGGCATCGATAAAGGCGGCGTTTTCAGGGCCGACATAGGCAAGCTGGTTAAAACCTTTATCGAATACATAGCAGGCGAGGTCGAGGTCGAAATGCGACGAATCCTTGTCGCGTCCCGCTGCGTCGTCTGCCTTGCCCCATTGCTCTTTCGCGCGCGCATCGGCGGCGATAACGGGGCTAAACAGCGCGCGGAAAGGCAGCAGCACCAGACGCGGCAACAACAGCAAAACCCATACCGCCATCGCGGCAGGGTCACCCGACGGGAAAGACGGCAAGGCTTTGGGCTTCGGCGGCGCTTTCGGGTCCCACGACAGGCCGACGACAAAACGGCGCGCCGCATCCTGCGAAATGGTCAGGGGTGCGGTTTTGCCCTTGGGCAGTCCTTTTACCGTCGGCATGCGTGTTATCCTTCCAGTTTGGATTTAAGCAGGTCGTTCACCATAGCGGGGTTCATTTTGCCGCCGGATTGTTTCATGATTTGCCCGACGAAAAAGCCGAACAGCTTGTCTTTGCCGCCGCGGTATTCCGCGACTTTGTCGGGGTTCGCGGCCAACACGTCATTCACCAGCTTTTCAATCGCGCCGGTATCCGTCACCTGCTTGAGGCCTTTTTCATCCACAATCACGGCCGCGTCTTTGCCCGTCGTCCACATTTCAGCGAAGACTTCCTTGGCGATTTTGCCGGAAATGGTGTTGTCGGCAATCAGCGCGACAAGACCGCCCAGCTGCTCCGCCGTCACGGGGCTGTCAGCCAAATCTTTTTCAGCCTTGTTGAGCGCGCCCAGAAGCTCGTTGGTCAGCCAGTTGGCCGCAAGTTTCGGGTCGTTGCCGTTGGCGACTTTTTCAAAGAATGCCGCGCGGTCACGCTCCCCCGTAATCACGCCCGCGTCATAGGGCGTAAGCCCCATGGCGATGAAACGCTTTTTCTTCGCATCCGGCAATTCAGGCAGGGTTGCCTTGATACCCTCGACGAAAGAGGACTCCAAAACCAGCGGCAGCAGGTCGGGGTCGGGGAAATAGCGGTAGTCATGCGCATCTTCTTTGGAGCGCATGGAACGCGTGGTGCCGTTTTTGGTATCGAACAGGCGGGTTTCCTGCACGATTTTGCCGCCGGCCTCGATAACCTCCACCTGACGGCGGGCTTCGTATTCAATCGCCTGCTGCACAAAGCGCACGGAGTTCACGTTTTTAATCTCGCAGCGCGTGCCAAATTCGGCACCCGGACGGCGCACCGACACGTTGACGTCGCAGCGCATGGAGCCTTCGTCCATATTGCCGTCGCAGGTATCGAGGTAGCGCACGATGGCGCGGATTTTGGTGACGTATGCCGC
>DQGU01000155.1:0-1840 GCA_003524565.1 Rhodospirillaceae bacterium | reverse complement strand
AAGCTTTTTTGCGGGTGCTGGTCATGCAGCGATTTACCCGCGTCCTGTTCAAGGTGCAGGCGTTCGATGCCGATTTTGCGTACGCTGCCATCGGGCAGGTCGATTTCAATTTCGCCATTGCCGACGATGGGCTTTTCGTACTGCGAAATCTGATAGCCCTGCGGCAGGTCGGGGTAGAAATAGTTTTTGCGCTCGAACACAGATTCAAGGTTGATGGCGGCATTGAGCCCAAGCCCCGTGCGCACCGCTTTTTCAACGCAAACCGTATTGATGACCGGCAGCATGCCGGGCATACCCGCATCGACGGGGGAGACCTGCGCGTTGGGCGCGCCGCCGAAAGCAGCCGATGCGCCGGAGAAAAGCTTGGTTTCGCTGAGCACCTGAGCGTGGATTTCAAGCCCGATGACCATTTCCCAATCGCCCGTTTCGCCTTTGATAATTCCAGACATATTTTAATTCCTTAATAGACTTGTTCTCTGTGACGGTTACGCGGCGACCAGTTGCGGCAGCACGTCAAATTTTGCCGCCTGCTCCAGCGCGTGGCCGGCTTTGAACAGCGTTTCTTCTTCAAAAGGTTTGCCAATCAGCTGCAAGCCAAGCGGCAGGCCATCGGCACTGAGGCCGACCGGAACCGCCATGCCGGGCATGCCCGCCATTGACGCCGGAATAGTGAAGATGTCGTTCAGATACATCGTTACCGGGTCTTGCGTATTTTCGCCAATCGCAAAGGCAGGTGTCGGCGCTGTCGGCGTTAGCAGAACGTCGCATTTCTGGTAGGCGTTGATGAAATCCTGCCAAATCAGTTTGCGTACGCGGCGCGCCTGGTTGTAGTAGGCGTCGTAATAACCCGCCGACAGGACATAGGTGCCGATGAGGATACGGCGTTTGACCTCGCGGCCGAAACCTTCGGCGCGGGTTTTTTCGTAGGTATCGACAAGATTTTCACCCGCGCTGCGCTGGCCAAACCGCACACCGTCATAGCGCGCAAGGTTGGACGAGCATTCCGCCGGCGCGATGATGTAGTAGGTTTCAAGCGCATAGCCCGTATGCGGCAGCGACACATCGACGATTTCCGCCCCTGCGTCTTTCATCATCTGCACACCTTTGTCCCAGAGCGCGACGATTTCGGCGTTCGTGCCATCGACACGGTATTCCTTGGGCACGCCGACGCGCAGGCCCTTGAGGCTGCCGCCGCAAGCCGCCGCGTAATCCGGTACCGGTACGTTGACGGACGTGGAATCTTTCGGGTCGTACCCTGCCATGGAGCGGAGCAGAAGCGCGTTGTCTTCCACCGTGCGCGCAAAAGGCCCCGGCTGGTCAAGCGAAGACGCAAACGCGACCACACCAAAGCGCGAGCAGCGGCCGTATGTCGGCTTGATACCCGCAATGCCGCAGAAAGCGGCGGGCTGGCGGATAGAGCCGCCGGTATCGGTGCCCGTCGCGCCCATGGCGATGCGTGCCGCAACCGCCGCGGCAGAGCCGCCGGAAGAGCCGCCCGGCACGAGGTCGCGGTTATCCCCCTTGCGTTTCCACGGGTTGATGACATTGCCAAAGGCGGACGTGGTATTGGACGAGCCCATGGCGAATTCATCCAAATTCGCTTTGCCCATCGACACAAGGCCGTCGGCTTTCATCTTGGCCGATACGGTCGATTCATACGGCGGCACGAAGCCGCGCAAAATGTTGCTGGCGGCGGTCGTCTGCACACCTTCGGTGCAGAACAAATCTTTCATCGCAATCGGAATACCATCCAGCGGCAAGGCCTTGCCCGCCGCATAGCGCGCATCGGATTCCTTCGCCTGCGCGCGCGCGCTGTCGAAGGTTTCAGTGATGTAGCAAT
>DQGU01000025.1 GCA_003524565.1 Rhodospirillaceae bacterium | reverse complement strand
CCCCGCATCCGTCATCAAAATCGGCTTTTTCATGCCAAGGCTGCGGCAAAATTCCGGCAGCCGCGCGATGGAGCCGGGGCCGAAAATAACGCGCGTCGGATAATTCCAGTTACCTTTGAGGATTTTGCCGTCAGACATGAAAAAACTCCTGATTGAAAAAACGCTTAGATTTTATGGCGCAAGTGGAAACCCTTCGGGCGCGTCAGGCTTTCGAAGCAAAGCACCGACAGCGACGCACCGCGCCCCGTATCCTTCACGCCCGTCCACGGCAGCGCGGGGTCAACGTAATCGCAGCGGTTCATGAAAACGGTTCCCGTTTCAAGAAGGTTGCCGATGTTCTCCGCCGCGTCCATATCCTGCGTCCAGACAGATGCGGTCAGGCCGAAATCGCTATCGTTCATCAGCTTGAGCGCCTCTTCGTCCGACGATACCTTCATGATATTGACGGTGGGACCGAAGGTTTCTTCGCGCTGCGCGCGCATGCTGTGGGTGACATTCACCAAAACCTGCGGCGCCAGATAGGGCGTGCCCGCGCGGCTTTCGGGGAACAGCTTTTCGTCAATCAAGGCCTTCGCGCCCTGCGCCACGGCATCCGCCGTTTGCGCGCGCACGAAATCCGCCGCCGCCGTGCGCACCATCGGGCCGAGAGTGGTCGCCGCATCCAGCGGGTTGCCGAGAACGTATTTCTTGGCCAGCTCCACCGCCCCTTCGACAAAATCGTCGAACAGGTCGGCATGCACATAAATGCGTTCAATACCGCAGCAGCATTGGCCGGAATTGAAAAACGCGCCATCGACCAGATTTTCAACCGCGTAATGCAGATTGGCATCGGGACGGACGTAGGCCGGGTCTTTGCCGCCCAGCTCCAGCCCCGCGACGATGAATTTATTGCTGATAGCACGCTGCACCGTGTGCCCCGCGCGCACGCCGCCCGTAAAATTCACGAAATCAACCCGCGCATCGGCCATCAGTTTTTCGGCATCTTCATGGCTGAGGTCGAGGAACTGGAACAACCCCTCCGGCAGGCCGGCTTCTTTGAACGCAGCGGCGAAACGGTCGGCGCAGAGCGGCGTCTGGGCGGAGTGTTTCAGCACAACCGCATTCCCCGCCAGCAGCGCCGGCACAATCGTATTCACCGACGTCAGGTAAGGGTAATTCCACGGGGCGATAATGGCGACCACACCGACAGGTTCGCGCCGAATAAACCGTTTAAACCCCTCGCGCGCTTCGGGCACGATATCGGCCAGCGCCTTGGGCGCCAGCTCGACCATATAGCGGATACGCTCGCACATCGCGCCCGTAATTTCGCCGGGGGTGTAGCGCACGGGGCGCCCCATCTGCCATGTCAGTTCCGTGCCGATTTCGGGCGCTTTGGCGACCAGCGCATCCATGAACTTCAGCATGATTTTCTGCTTGTCAGCCATGGGCACGAAACGCCATTCGCCCTGCGCCTTTTTGGCTTTATCCAGCGCGGCGTCGATATCCTTCGCCCCTTGCAGCGGACGTTCGACGAAAATGCTGCCGTCCACGGGCGATATGGTGCGCAGCATGTTGTCTGTATTTTTGGCGGCGGCTTGAGCCATGATTATCTCCTTAAATGATTTCGAAATAGCGGGACAGTTCCCAGCTGGTGATGTTTTTGCGGAATTCGCGTTCTTCCCATTCGCGCGATTGCGCGTAATGCGTCACGAAATCCTTGCCGAACAATTCGTTTGCAGCTTTGGATTTACGCAGGCGGCCCGCGGCTTCGGTCAGCGTCTGCGGCAAAGACAGTTTTTCGGGGAAAGTCTGGTCATAGGCATTGCCCGTCACGATTTCCGTCGGCTCTATTTTATTCTCAATCCCCCAAAGGCCGGAGCCGATGGAGGCCGCCAGCGCGATATACGGGTTGATGTCCGCCGCCGCGATGCGGTATTCCACGCGCTGCGATTTTTCGCTGCCCGGAATAACGCGCAGCGCCGTGGTGCGGTTTTCAACGCCCCATGTCGCCGATGTCGGCGCCCAGAAACCGGGTACAAGACGGCTGTAGCTGTTGACCGTCGATGCGACCATGGCCAGCACCTCCGGCATCAAAGCCTGCTGCCCGCCCACGAACCAGCGCATTTTGTCGGACATATTGTGTTTTTTCTTGGCATCGTGGAAAACCGGCTTGCCCGTTTTCTTGTCTTGCAGCGACAGGTGGATATGCCCCGACTGACCCGGCCAGTCATTCGACCATTTGGCCATAAACGTCGCCATCCACCCGCGTTTTTGCGCCAGCACCTTGGTGAAAGTTTTAAACAGCGCGGCGCGGTCGGCGGCCTCCAGCGCATCGGCATAGAGCAGCGCGGCTTCTAAAACGCCGGGGCCGGTTTCGGTGTGCAGCCCCTCAATGGGGATATTCATGTCTTTGCACATATTCAGAAGTTCATGGTAAAAATCCGCATGCACCGAATTGCGCAAAACGGAATAACCGAAATAGCCGGGTGTGATAGGCTTCAGCCCGCGATAGCCCTTTTCGCGCACGCTGTGCGGCGTTTCCTCGAACACGAAAAATTCGAATTCGCAGGCGGCGGTGACGCCATAGCCCATATCATCGGCGCGTTTCAAAACACGTTTCAGCAAATTGCGCGGGCAGACGGTTTCGGCCTTGCCCGCAAATTCGGCGATGAAAAACGGCACGTTATTTTCAAACGGCAGCGCGCGCACGCTTTGCGTCACCACCCGCGCCGCGGCATCCGGATAGGCCGTGTGCCAGCCTGTAAAGGTCGCGCTGTCGTAAAGCTGGTCGTTTGAATCCCAGCCGAAAACCACATCGCAAAAGCCAAAGCCGCTATCGAGCGCGGAGATGAATTTATCGACCGCCATATATTTGCCGCGCAAAATACCGTCTATGTCGAATGCACCGACCTTGACGTATTCGACTTTCTGCTGGCGCAGGCCTTTTTTAATGTCCGCAGCCGTCTTGCGACCGAAAACCTTGGCGACATCCATGGTGGCAACTCCCGTTTCTGTGGAACGGGGATAGTATATAATCTGCCGCCGTGGCCTCCAATGGGGGATTATGTTTGCATAACGCGCGCTAACCGCCGCGGTTCAGCCACCAGAACGCGCCATTCAGCACCGCCGCAAACAGCGTCCATGCAAGCGGCGGCAGCATCAAAAACGCCGCCCGCCGCAGCGGATGCCAGCACTGGACAACCAGCGCCACGGCCACGATATTCATGGCGATAATCCATATAAAGCCTGCGAGCAGCTGCCCACCCATGAAGAAAATAAAACTCCAGCTCCAGTTCAGCGCCATATAAAGCGCGAACAAATATACGCGGCGTTTTCCCGCTGCACCGCCCCCACCGCGCGCAGACCATATATAAAATCCGGCCGCGGCGATAAGCGCATAAAGCAGTGTCCACATCACAGGAAACACAAAGTTGGGCGGCGTAAACCACGGCCGCACCAGCGCCGCATACCACCCATCGACCTCGGGCCGCGTGATGTAACCGATAGCCGCAGATACGGCTTCGAACACCGCAACCCACAAGATAATTTGCAAAATTCTGCTTTCTGACAGCCGCTTTCCCACAAAACACCTTTTAATTCAATACTTACTGCACAGTTTTTGCCACGTTATATGGAGGCATGCTAGTATAGAACAATGGGTAAGATAAAAAAATCCATCGGTGTTTTCGCCATTTTTTGCATGCTGACGGGGCTCGCGCCGCTCGGCGACCACAAATGCGCGCACGCGGCGGAAACAGCCGCCGCAACCGTTGAAATAGAAATAACAGCAAACGCACAAGAACCGCCCTGCCCCATGCATGCGCAAACAGGGAAGGAAAAACAACAACACGCCAAGCAAGATGCCAAAACCGGTGAGGATTGCTGCGGCGATACCTGCGCTTGCGGCATGGGGAATTGCCACATGGCCCCCGTACTCCCTGCGCAGGCCGCGTTATACCTTAACATTTCGGGAAAAGCGGGCACCACCGCGCACCATACGCCGCTTCATGGCGTCACCCCCGAATTGCCAACCCCTCCCCCAAAAGCCTGACCCTTCTTTATTAATCGGCGCGGATATTTCCGCGCACGTTTTCTATTGCAAGAAGGAGTGTCTTCAATGACAACCCAACCGATAACCTCAGGGGTTTTATCCCTGTGCCTGATGCTGGGCATCGTCCTGCCTGCACAGGCAAGGCCTATTTCATATCCGGGCGGCTGGACATTCATGACCATGAATGACGGCGAGCAGAATATGTTTCATCTGAATTACACGTTCACGCCTGCGCTTTCACTCGGCTACAACGCCGAATACTGGCGCGAAGACAAATTTCAGGTGCATTCGCTGCAAGCCAATAATTTGCTCAAACGCTGGAACAATCCGGGCAGTCAGGCCAATCTTTACCTGCAATCCGGCATCGGCGCCGCCTATAGCGACAAAGCCCCCCATGATGCGGACTGGCAGCCCGCCGCTTATATCGGCATGGCTGCGGATTGGGAAAACCG
>DQGU01000258.1:7111-10346 GCA_003524565.1 Rhodospirillaceae bacterium | reverse complement strand
AGCATGAGCCCGCGCGACGCGCTGGATGCGCTTTATGCTTTGAAAGCAAAATTGAATTCCACGCCATGACCACCGCAAAGACTTTGCTGCAGCTGACGACCTATGACGTCGATAACCTGAACCATCTGGCGCAGGCAGAGCGCATGAGCAAAGCGGAGGCTTTTCATCACGCAATGGCATTCTGCGACAAAGCCGTTGATTACATGCGCCGCGGATATACCGTTTCTGCACTTTACGCAGATTCATACGCGCGTTACACGACCAGCAGCTTCTCCCCCTCCGCCATCGCGCATAAAATTAATACCCGCCGTAAAGACGTTGAAGTGAGCGAAACCGCGCTGCCGCTTTTTCGCACCACCGCCGACAGACTTGAAAACATCAAAAACTTCCTGAAGATCGATTCAGACACGCTGGCCGTGGCCTTTGCGCTTGAATACGCGCGCACAGCGCACGACCGCACGCAGGCGTGCAACAACGGCAAAAAGGCGACTATCTTTTTCAGCCTGACGAACAGCCCCAGCGACCGCGGTTATCTGCTGGCGAAAGAGCATCCTTATAACGCCAACCTTGGCAATAAATTCCGCCGCGCATCGCGCCGCCTGAAACAGCAGTTGGCAGATGCCAACCCGTTCCGCAAAAAAGCTGCACAACCCGCCCTGCCCGCACCCGCTGCGGCAGAACCGGCACCGACGCAAACCATCATCGCCAAGCCACAGCCGCAACCGCAGGAAATTCACCTGCTGCAATCCCCGACTATCAACAAACGGGTACAGGACGGCGCAGCCCAGCCACCTAAAAATGGCGGCGGCTTCTCGCTTTAAAACTTTTTTCCTATCAGGGTTTGCGGTGCGGGCGGCGGATGGTCGCTGGGCGCAGCACAGATATATCCCGCTGCAAAATATGCGCAAGCCGTCCTGGTTTCGCATCGCTTTTGACCGGATGCATCGTTTCGGCGTTGAACGCGCGGCGCAGATATGTGGATGTCTGCCCATCACGCCGCGCCAGCGATAATTCGACTTTGGTATGCGGTTCGCCCTTCAGCGGGTCTTTGCCGACCTCGTAAGCCTCGATTTTCCAGACGCCGTTATATTTCTTCATATCTTCGCGGTTTTCGCGCCAGAAAATTTCCGCACCCACGCGAATAAAATCGGGCGCACGGCCATGCACTTCGCGCACACGCTCAGGCGTATATTCGACGATATCGCCGGATTTGGTCTGGATGACCAGAATTTCTTCGGCCAGCGGATGGCGGTCTTTGCGCGCAAGGCAGAAATCGCGGATGGTCTGCTCTTCGCCGTCCACCTCGATAACCGCACCGCGGTATATGAAAGAAGGAATTTCTTCGGGCTTCATGGCCGCCTGCCCCCGCCCTTGCGGCGCACATCGCCAACAGATTTTCCGACCCGCATATCGCGCGAAAGAATATGCGGCGGCGTGTTATTTTTGACCGTCATGGTTTGCGGGTCATAGGGCGTTTTGAACATCATGGAGCTGCTACCGCGCGACAGCACCAGATTTATACGGCTATCGTCAGGGTTGTCATTCGCATAGCGCGCAGCGGCCACGCGCCAGACGCCGGAAATAGCACCGCTTTTGCGGATGGTGACGTCATCCCCCTTCGAAATAAACGGCTGTTTCTCGCGCGGGGACATGACGGCGGCAATCAAGGACGGAAACGGTCGTTGGCCGCGCCACGCCGCGGCGACCTGCCGCTCTGGCTGGGCATATAACCATCGTCGTTTGCCGGCGGTTTGTCGCCGCCCTGCTGCGGCGGCGCGGCCTTCGGCACATTGTGATAAGGCGCGTATTCTTTTTCGATGGCGGTGTAGTAAAGTTTGAGCGAGCGGATTTGCGTATCCGTCACATCTTTCCACTTCGCCTTGCCGGAACCGCGTTCCTGTTCAATCTGCTCCAGCTCCTTGCGCGCCTTGGCAAGCGTCATATAAGGCGCGTTCAGGTCGGGGTTCAGCACGCGCGAAGCGACATGGCGACGCATCAAATCCTGCTTGTCGGCGCTGAGGGCGGTTTCGTCGCCTTCGAACACGATGCGCCCTGCAAATTTGGCAAAACGGCGGATATGCGGTTCGGTTTTAAGCTCCTCCTCGAAACGCTGGGGGAAGTCGATGACCAGCTTCGCGGCATCTGCCCAGGTCTGGGTGTTGTTGAATTCTTTGAGCCACTGATTGACCTTGATACGCACGGGGGCCGACATCTCGACGTCCATCAGCGTTTCGGGCAGATGCGGCGCGACAGGTTTGACAGCCGCATCGCGCACCTTCGCAGCGGCTTCGGCAATGCGGGCGGCGAAACCGGCATCGGCCTTAATCATATCCGCGCGCTGTTCGGCAACCTTGTCGTCAAAATTCGGCGGAATGACACGGTCGGACATGTCCAGTGTCATCAGGATAGGTTGACCATCCTTCGGCGCGTGACGGAACGGGTGGTATTTGGCGTTTTGCGGCTTCAGGCATTCGGCCAGTTCATCCACCGTCATTTTCATGTATTTCGACGGGTCGGAAGACAGGTCGAACATGATTTCGGTGGCATCCCCCTCGCGCGTGGCAATATTGGTGACAACGGCGGAGCGTACCTTGCCGTAGGCCATGAAGGAGTGGGTAAAGACCTTGTTCTTGGCCATAAATTCGTCAACGCCGGAAACGGTGGCCAGATTGGTCATTTGCTCCCAAATCTGCGGGGCGGCCTTACGGATAACCTTGGCAACGCCAATGGTCGCCTTGATATCGTTCATCGCGTCATGCGCGTCGTGGTCGCCCAGCGACACACCGTTCTGCTGCGCGACGTTGAGCAGCGACAGGCTGGCCGTACCGTAATCGTTCAGCTTATCCAGCTTCAGCGCTTCGGGCATGTGAATGGCCACGGCCTTGACCAGCATCATAATGTCGGAGCGGCCGTTGGTTTCCCCCGTCGCGGGTGATTTCAGCGTCGTGAGACCGGGGTCGAGCAGGTTCTGGTGCAGGTTTTGCGCCAGCACGGGTTCGTCATACCCGAGCGTGTTATAGCCGGAGAAAATGACAGGCATGTACTGCGAGCGTATCCACTCGTCCACTTCCTGCATCATTTCGTAGTGTGAATTTTTGCTTTTTTTGAGGTCTTCGGGTGTAAAACCCGTTGTGAGCATCGCCCCCGGCGACGGCACCACCCACGGCGAGCGGCGGCATTCGATTTTCTTGCTGGACAGGATGTTCAGGTTATCGTCCGTGAACACAAGGGCGAT
>DQGU01000258.1:3527-6734 GCA_003524565.1 Rhodospirillaceae bacterium | reverse complement strand
GCCGGCTCCTTCGCTTGCGAGTGGTCGTGCGTTTCACAATTTTCTTTTTTGTTGGTGCAATATTGAATATCATCTTTTGTAATCAAACGCATCAAAAAAGATGGTTTAAGGAAATATTATTACCGTATTAACGGACAGGCGGCAGGTCAGGCACGGGAACTTATGGCGCTACTGGGTAAAAAATCGGCACCATCGGCGCCAAACGACAAGAAAAAAGCCAGTTTTGATAAAAAATTAAACGAGTTAATTCGTTTCTTTCAAGCGGAATATGAGATAATCAGCGACCCGCTACGCGCACCGCGCGACACCTCAGAAAAAACATTCGTTTTTCCACTTAAATATGCTGATTTAACAGATAAATATATCAAAAAAATCGCAGCCCTCTGTGCAGACTTGCATACCACAAAGAAGCTGCCTGCGCTGGTCGCCGCGGGTGGATACGGGCGCGGCGAACTTGCCCCTTTTTCCGACGTCGATATTCTTATCCTGACAACAGGCGCGCTCGACGCCAGCGCAAAAAAATGGATTCAAAGCCTGCATGCCGCCTGCTGGCAGGCGGGTATCCGGCTTAGCTACAGCGTGCGTAGTCTCGATGAATGTGCCGAAGCCCTGCGCGGCGATTTACATTTCATGACCAGCCTTCTGGAGCGGCGGTTTGTCTGGGGCGATAAAAAACTCTACCGCCAGCTGGAAAAAGTTTATGGCCAATACCTGCGCGAGACTGGCGCAGGCACATTGATTGCCGCCAAGCTAGCCGAGCGGGATGCCCGCCACCGCAAACATGGCGACAGCCGCGCCCTGCTCCAGCCGAACATCAAAGAAAGCAAGGGCGGCCTGCGCGATCTGCAAAATCTGTTCTGGCTGGGGGCATTATCTGACAACGCCCATAGCGTGCGCGACATGGTGCGCCGCCGCCTGCTGAGCGCGGACGAGGCACGCGCGCTGGCCGCCGCCCATGAATTTTTCTGGCGCGTGCGCTGCCAGATGCACCTGCTGGCGGACCGCGCCGATGACCGTTTGTCATTCGAAGTGCAGCCGCAAATCGCGCTCCGCATGGGCTATGACAACCCCGCCCCCAATTTGCGCGCCGAAGCCTTTATGCGCGATTATTTCCGCATGGCGACAGAAACCGGCCACCTGACGCGTATTCTTTGCACGGTGCTGGAGGCGCGCGCCACCAGCGGCGGGGCGACGGCGGGTTCGCGCAAGCTGGCGCTCAGCGAAACCATCGACGGGTTTGCCGTGGCGCAAAACAGGCTGACACCGTCAACCCCCGCAACTTTTGAAAAAACACCGGCGGAAATCGTGCGCATTTTCCGCGCAAGCCAGACAAGCGGGTTTGATATCCACCCCGATGCGCTTCGGCAGATACGCGCATTGCTTGCCCGCGTACCGGATATTTTGAAAGACGACAAAGATGCGCTGGGCATTTTGCGCGATATTATCCTCGAGCGTAAAAAATCGGCATCAACCCTGCGGCGGATGAACGAAGCCGGGCTCATGACCGCACTGATACCCGACTTCGCCAATATTTTCGCCCACATGCAATACGACATGTATCATTTCTTCACGGCGGATGAACACACTATCAACGCCATCGACATGCTGCATAAAATCGAAAACGGCGAATTGCAGGCAGAAGCGCCCGTCTCCACCGTTTTGTTCGGGCAAATCCATTCACGCCGCACGCTTTATATGGCGATGCTGTTTCATGATATGGCCAAGGGCACGGGCGGCGAACACGCCATCAAGGGCGCGGCCATTGCACGCCGCATGTGCCCCAAACTGGGGTTGGATGCCGCGGAAACAGAAACAGCCGCATGGCTGGTTGAACATCATCTGCTCATGACGATGACAGCGTTCAAACGCGACCTTTCCGACCCCAAAACCGTTGCCGATTTTGCAAGCGCCGTGCAATCGCCGGAGAGATTAAAACTTCTCACCATCATGACAGCGGCCGACGTACTGGCCGTCGGCCCTGGCCGCTGGAACAACTGGAAGGCAGGATTGCTGCGCGACCTTTACGCCCGCGCGCAGCATATCCTCAGCGGCACGCCGGATGTGCTGTTCGACGATGCGCAAGCGACGATGGTAAAACAAAAAGCCGTGCGCCGTTTGGTTGGCGACAAAACCGCCGCGCTGCGTTACCTGACAGACCGCGCGCCCGCCGATTTATGGCACAGCTTCGCGCCCGAAACGCTGGCTGGTTTTATCTCCGCGCTCGATAAAAATGCAGGCATGAAAGAGCAAGCCACCATTGTGCGCGTGCTGCCCGCCCCCGCGCAGGATTTTACCGAGGTTTTTATTTTCACCCCCGACCGCAAAGGCCTTTTCGCCACGCTGGCGGGCGCATTGTCCGCCGCAGGCGCATCAATTGCATCGGCGCGGATTTTCACGCTGCCCGATGGCATGGCGCTTGACGTGTTTCAGGTGCAGGATTTACAGGGGCATGCCTACGACAATGCCGCGTTCATGCAGCGCACGGTGAAGTCCGCCATCGCGGGCACGCTGGATATCGAAGAAGAAATCGCCCAGCGCCAGAAAAACCAGCCGCGCCGCAGCCAGAATTTCCGCGTCGTACCGCAGGTCATCCTCGACAACAACGCCAGCAACAGCCACACGGTTATCGAAGTCACGGGCAAGGACCGCCCGGGGTTTCTTTATGCCGTAACCGCAGGTCTGACCGAGCTGGGCCTGCAAATCAGCGCCGCCAAGGTGACCACCTTCGGTAGCCGCGCTATGGACGTGTTTTATGTCAAAGATGCCTTTGGCCTGAAAATCGTCCACCCCGAAAAACTGGGGCGAATTGAACGCCTACTCAAGAATATACTTGATAAAACGGCATAATCGGCCTCATACTCTTGTAGTTAAAGAAAAAAAGCGGAGAACGGGTGTGCCTCTCAGCGCGGTCGATACAAAACAATCCACAGGCTGGTCGCCTGAAAGCTGGCGCGGCAAAAAGGCCGAGCAGATGCCGGTTTACGACGACCTCGCTGCTCTTGAAAAAGTAGAACAAACGCTGGCCAATTATCCGCCGCTGGTTTTCGCGGGCGAAGCGCGCCGTTTGAAAAACCAACTGGCGCGCGTGGCTGCGGGCGACGCCTTCGTGCTGCAAGGCGGCGATTGCGCCGAAAGCTTTGCAGAGTTTCATCCTAAAAACATCCGCGACACCTTCCGCGTGATTTTGCAAATGGCGATTGTCATGAC
>DQGU01000258.1:0-3150 GCA_003524565.1 Rhodospirillaceae bacterium | reverse complement strand
TATAACCAGTCTGCCGCCACGCTGAACCTTGTGCGCGCCTTCGCATCGGGCGGTTATGCCGATTTGCACCGCGTGCATAAATGGACGCTGGATTTTATCAAAGGCCACCCGCTGGAAAGCCGCTATCAAGACCTCGCCTCGCGCCTTGACCAGACGCTGGCGTTTATGGCGGCCGCGGGCATCACTGTTGATAATTCGCCGCAAATACGCGAAGTCGATTTTTACACCTCGCACGAAGCGCTGCTGCTGCCCTATGAGCAGTCGATGACACGCACCGATTCAACGACGGGCGAATACTACGCCGTTTCCGGCCACATGCTGTGGATTGGCGACCGTACGCGCCAGCCCGATGGCGCGCATGTCGAATTCCTGCGCGGCGTCAAAAACCCGATTGCCTTCAAATGCGGCCCCAGCCTGCCGGTTGACGACATGCTGAAGCTGATTGATATCCTGAACCCCGATAACGAACCCGGCCGTCTGACGCTTATCAGCCGTATGGGGCATGACAAAGTTGCAGCGCACCTGCCCGCGCTTATCCGCGCCGTCGCGCGCGAGGGGAAAAGCGTCGTCTGGTCTTGCGACCCGATGCACGGCAACACGCATACATCGACCACGGGCTACAAAACCCGCGCGTTCGACAGCGTCTATAGCGAGGTTGAGCAGTTCT
The DNA here is from genome assembly GCA_003524565.1 of Rhodospirillaceae bacterium. Taxonomy (GTDB): domain Bacteria; phylum Pseudomonadota; class Alphaproteobacteria; order Micavibrionales; family UBA2020; genus UBA2020. Next base: position 2,483 of record DQGU01000258.1, on the reverse strand, counting down.
TCCAAATCCACCGCGCCGAAGGCTCTCACCCGGGCGGCGTGCATTTTGAACTGACTGGACAGGACGTCACCGAATGCACGGGCGGCGCATACAAGATTACAGACGAAAATCTGGGCGATAGATACCACACGCATTGCGACCCGCGCCTGAACGCTTCGCAATCGCTGGAACTCGCCTTCATGATTGCGGACGAGCTGCAAAAGCACGTCAAGAGCACCAAGGGCTAACACTACGAACTGAAAAAGAACAACAAGGATGCAACGGGGGAAGCAGCCGGATGTTTGAAGAACAGGGAAACGAAGGCCACGAAAATATCATCAAGGCGCAAGACTTGTTCCGCCGCCTGATGGAGTGCGAGCCGGGCGGCGAGTTCAAAAAAATCTTCGCCGATGCCATTCAGCAGCATACGCTGGATGAGTTTTATCCCGTTGTCGTGCGGGCGGAGCTCAGCGCCGCATTGATGCTCTGCCATATCGCCGCGGCGCAGGTGCCGGGCTTTTTGTTCCGCGACTATTTGCAGGAATGCTGCGGTTTGCGCCCTGCGCAGCTGGTAAACCTGCCGCTACGCGATGTCGCCGACATCAGCGAAATGAAAATCGAAGATATCGAAGGCATCGCCCGCGCTTTCGGCTATCAAATCAAGGACGGTATCCTTGCCGACCATCCGGACGCGCAGCGCAAGGGCGGCAAGGACAAGGATATCGTGAGCCTTGATAGCAAGCGCAGCGCGCGCCATACCGGATAACCGCCATGCTGGACGACAAGCCGCAAAACGCACATGACGATGCCGGCTGGTTCCGCCATTTCCGCATGACAAAATACCTGCCCGCCATCACGGATAAATTCGACGCCGCACTGGCCGAACAATCCAACGATGCCGCCGCGACCAAGGCCGTGATGACAGGCTATGCGGCCGCCGCGCTCGATATCCTTTTGCATACAGGCGCGCAGCCCAAAAATATCGCAGCGGAGCTGGGCGAGACTTTCCGCCTGACGCCCCAGCATTTCCTTTTGCTCAGCGTCGATGATTTCGCCCGCCTGAGCAGCCGCAGCCGCCTGACACTGGGCGAGACATTATCCGATGCCGGTTTCCTGATTGACCAGGGCATCGTCGCGGGTTTCCGCCAGCCGTCCGACGCCCGACGCCCGCCGCGCCCGCCCACGCCTTGATGGCGCTTTTTCGCCCGTTTTCGGGGCTTTTTCACCGTTAAACCATAGCTTTGCCCCCTTGGGTTTTCAGGGGGGCTGGTGTAAGATGGGCGCCTTGAAACCATAAGGATACCGAGACCATGACCGTCGCCGTCAGATTTGCCCCCAGCCCCACCGGAACGCTCCACGTCGGCAGCGTGCGCACAGCGCTTATCGTCTGGCTTTGCGCCCGCAAGAACAAGGGCAATTTCATGCTGCGCATTGACGATACCGACCTCGTGCGCTCGAAAGAAGAAAACGTCGATGACATCATGGCAGGCCTCAAATGGCTCGGCCTGACGTGGGACAGCTTCGCGCGCCAGCGTGACCGCAGCGAAGATTACGACCGCGCCATCCAGAAACTCAAAGACAACGGCCGCCTCTATCCCTGCTACGAAACCGAAGACGAGCTGGGACTGAAACGCAAAGCCCTGCTGTCACAAGGCAAGCCGCCGATTTACGACCGTGCCGCGCTGGATTTGACGGACGCGCAGAAAAAGCAATTCGAAGCCGAAGGCCGCCGCCCGCATTGGCGCTTCAAGCTGGAACACAAACCCATCATCTGGCAGGACCTTGTGCGCGGCCATGTCGAATTTCACGGCAAGGATATGACCGACCCCGTGCTGATACGCGAAGACGGCCGCCCGCTGTATCATATCTGCTCGGTCATCGACGACATCGATTTCGGCATCACGCATATCGTGCGCGGCGAAGACCACGTCAGCAATACCGCCAGCCATGTGCAGATGTTCGAAGCCCTCGGCGCGACGCCGCCGCAATTCGCGCACGTTACGCTGCTGGGCGACATGGAAGGCAAAAAACTCTCCAAACGCAAAGGCTCTTTCAGCGTCTCCTCGCTTCGCGACGAAGTCGGCATCGAGCCGCTGGCGCTTATCAGCCTGATGTCGCGCATTGGCACGTCCGACCCTATCGAACCGCTGAGCAGCACGCAGGACGCCATCGACAGTTTCGATTTCGCCAAATTTTCGCGTAACCTGCCGAAATTCGACGAAGAAGAGCTTTATCGCCTGAACGCGAAAATTCTGCACAAAATGGAATTCGCGCAGGTTAAAGACCGCCTTGCCGCACTCGGCATGGGTGATGTGGACGAAGCCTTCTGGCTGGCTGTACGCCCGAACCTCGAACTTCTGGCCGACATCAAGGACTGGTGGCAAGTCGCCAAAGGCCCCGTCACGCCGGTTATCGAAGATGCCGAATTCGCCAAAATCGCCGCCGATTTGCTGCCCGAAGGCCCGTGGGATAACAAAACGTGGGAGCAATGGGTCGGCGCCATC
>DQGU01000084.1:8566-8863 GCA_003524565.1 Rhodospirillaceae bacterium | reverse complement strand
CTGTGGTTCTTGAAGTCAAAACACGGAATTTTCTACCAAATTTTCAAAATTATGTCAATTTAGACGTTTTCCTGCGTAAAATTGACATAATGCGAAAGCTGTGAAAAGATACAGGCGGTTTTTTGAAACGAATCAGCACCTTTTTCGCAGCCTCCGGCAGGGGGCGCGGCGGTGCATGCAAGTTGAATGGATTTCCAATATGGCCAAAGCCCCCGCCACGCTCAGCGGCACGCCGCAGCAGCAGCGCAAATTTGTTATCGATTGCTGGAACGGCATGATGGACGACATCATCGATAC
>DQGU01000084.1:8072-8344 GCA_003524565.1 Rhodospirillaceae bacterium | reverse complement strand
CATGATGGACGACATCATCGATACCGTCGCCAAATATCCGGACGCCGTGCACTGGCGCGACCCCGATACGGCCAATACCGGTCTTACCTATGCCGCCGCGCATGGCAGCCACAAATACGACGTGGCGGTTTTTCTGATGGGGGCAGGCGCGGATATTGATGCACAAAACAACGACGGCATGACGGCGCTGATGTTCGGCGCGAAGGGCGGGTCCGAAGCCTATGTCGAATTGTTTCTGGCGCGCGGGGCGGACGAAGCGCTGCGCAATAAAG
>DQGU01000084.1:0-7737 GCA_003524565.1 Rhodospirillaceae bacterium | reverse complement strand
TTGAAAAAGCCCGCCGCCGCGTCTTGCGCGATGCCGAAGACGCACAGCGCCGCGAAGCTGAAGCGCGCGAAAAAGCACTGCGTGATGATATTGCGATTATTTGCGAAGGCACGCGCAGCGACATCGTGCTTGCGCCGACGCCCGCCATCCGCCGCCGCGCGCCGGGCAGGGGTTGAAAATAAACAAGGCATTAAAAAGCCCCGCACCTGCGGGGCTTTTTGTTTTATGAGGAATGGCTGAAAATATCGTCTTCGTCCCAGCCCGCAATATCCAAAAGCGCGCGTGAGGGCAGGAAATCGAAACAGGCCTGCGCCAAATCCATGCGGCCTTCGCGCACCAGCATGCGGTCCAGCTCCGCCTTCATGCGGTGCAGATAAAGAACGTCGGATGCGGCGTAATTCATCTGCTCCGGCGTCAGGGTATCGGCGCCCCAGTCTGTCGTTTGCTGCTGTTTGTCGAGGTCAACGCCAATCAAATCCTTGCACAGGGTTTTCAGGCTGTGATGCTGCGTAAAGGTACGCGCCAGACGCGATGCGATTTTGGTGCAGTAAATCGGCGCGGTCACAACGCCCAGATATTCGTACATGACGCCGACATCAAAGCGGGCGAAGTGGAACAGCTTGGTGACGTTTTTATCAACCAGAAGTTTTTTCAGATTGGGCGCTTCGTATTGTCCTGCCTTCAGCTGCACCAGATGTGCATCGCCGTCGCCGGCGGAAAGCTGGACAAGGCACAGACGGTCGCGCTTGGGGCGCAGGCCGAGTGTTTCTGTATCGATAGCGACAGAATTGCCAAAAGAAAGCCCGTCGGGCAGGTCGCCGAGGTGCAGGGTGATGGTCATGTGTGAAATACCCCTAAAACTAAAATACCGGGCTGATGCCCGGTATAATGGTGCCCAAGAGAAGACTCGAACTTCCACGGGTTGCCCCACAGGTACCTGAAACCTGCGCGTCTACCAATTCCGCCACTTGGGCGCGGATGAAGTATGGAAGGGTATAATGGAAATTAATGCGGCTGTCAAACAGCCTGTAAGACAATCCGGTACATAAACCTAAGTCCTTGGGAATATATAGGGAAAACAGCTTTCCTGACGCAATTTTAACGTTTTTGGCCTAAAGTAGGGTTGGGGTTGCCGGATGTTTTCCGGCGGCGGCGCGGCGCATTTGGGGGCTTATGCATGGAAATTCTGGTCATTGACCGCGAATCTCTCACCAACCAGCTCATCACCTCGAAACTCGGGGCGAAGGGGCATCAGGTGACGGTGGAGCCGAACAAGAATGCCGCTTTCGAGCTTTTGGGCAGTAAACCCTTTGACTGCGTGATGGTGGACCCCGCCCCCTTGAGCGAGGCGCGGCCGGTTATTATCGGCGTGTGGAAATCTCTCAAATCCGCGGCCAAGCCCTATCTGATGCTGCTGTCCAAGGCGGCAACGACCGAAGATGCCATTCTGGCGGGCGCGAATGATGTGCTTATCAAGCCGCTGTCCAGTCAGGAACTGGATGAAAAAACCGGCAATGCCGCGCGCCTGATGACGGTGGCGCGCATGCTGGCGCGCGAAGACAACGTGCATTCCACGGGCGGTATGATTGGCAAGGCGGCGTTCAACCAGCTGTTTCTTTCGGCCACCGACCGCGCTTTCAGATATGGGGAGCGCAGCCTGATTGTTTTTGTGCGGCTGATGAATCATGAAAAATTGCAGGCGTCCGTGACGCCCGAAGTTTTTGACGGGCTGATGGAAAAACTCGCCAAACAGATGACCTATATGCGGCGCCAGTCCGACGTTATCGGGCGCCTCGGTGCGGATGATTTCGCCATTCTGCTGCAACGCCCGCAGTATGAATCCGAGCCCATCGACGCCATTAACCGCTTTTCCGAACAGCTGGATAAATTTTGCGCCACCTATGACGCAGGCAGTGTGAAGCCGGAAATCCATCTGCGTCTGGTCGAGCTGCCGCAGGGCGCGCAGCATGCCGAAAGATTTGTGCCGCAGGCCGTGCAGGCCGCGGGCAACGGCGAATAATCAATAGCGTGCGCTTACGAGGACGGAAGTGGCTATACGCCGCTTTTCGCGCTGTGCTAGGATGTGCGCACTTCATCTAGGCTGAAACACGGACACAAAAAGGCGCGCCCATGACCTCCATCGTTGATAAAAACATGCTCGATACCCTTGAGGGGCTTTTGAAAACCGCGCAGGGTTTTGGCGCGACGGCGGCGGATGCGGTTTTGGCAGATTCAACGTCGGTGTCGGTGCAGCGCCGTCTTGGCAAGCCGGAATCGCTTAGCCGCAGCGAAGAAGCCGAAGTGGGCTTGCGCGTTTTTGTGGGCAAGCGTCAGGCGATTGTATCATCGTCCGATAAATCGCCCGAGGCGCTGCGCCAGATGGCAGAACGTGCCGTCGCCATGGCGCGCGCCGTGCCTGAAGATGCCTATGCGGGCATTGCAGATGCCGCGCAGCTGGCCACCAGCTTCCCTGAACTGGATATGTACGACAGCGCCGAAATTTCCGTGGATAAAATGGCTGAACTGGCGGATGCCGCCGAAGATGCCGCGCGCGCTGTAAACGGCGTCACCAATTCCGAAGGGGCTGAATTCAGCACCGGCAGCGAGGCGGTTTACTACGCGGCCACCAATGGTTTTGCGCAAGGCTATGCGGGCAGCGGTTTCAGCCTGTCGGTATCCGTGATTGCAGGGCGCGATATGGCCATGGAAACCGATTACGAATACGACAGCGTGACGTTTTTGTCCGACCTTAAAGACGCGTCCGCCATCGGCCGCGCAGCGGGGGAGCGGGCGGTCGCTGCGCTGAACCCCAAAAAGGGCAAGACCAAACAGCTGCCCGTCGTTTTCGACCGCCGCGTATCGGGCGGGATTATCGGCTCCCTCGCGGGTGCAATATCGGGCGGGGCGGTTGCGCGCGGCACGACTTTTTTGAAAGACAAAATGGGGCAGCAGGTTTTCGCTGCCGATATCACCGTTGTCGATGACCCGTTTATGAAGCGCGGCATGCGTTCCCACCCCTTCGATGCCGAAGGCGTCGCGCCGCAAAAACGCAGCATCATTGAAAACGGCGTACTGACGGGCTGGCTGCTCGATCTCGCCTCCGCGCGCCAGCTGGGTTTGCAGACCACGGGCAATGCGGCGCGCGGCGCTTCCGCGCCGCCATCACCGCGGGCGGCCAATTTTTACATGCAGGCAGGCACGGTTTCCGTCGATGCGTTGATTGCCGATATTGACGAAGGTTTTTTCGTGACCCAGATGATGGGCAGCGGCGCCAACCCTGTCACGGGCGATTACAGCCGCGGCGCGCGGGGCTTCTGGATTGAAAATGGCAAAATCGCCTATCCCGTCAGCGAAATGACGATTGCGGGCAATATCAAGGATATGTGGATGCGCCTGACGCCCGCCAACGATTTGATTTTCAAATACGGTATCGACGCCCCGACACTGCGCATCGAAGGCATGACGGTTGCGGGCGGCTAAGGCGGGTTTACGCAGTCATAAAATTTGCGCGCGCCGCCGCGAAAGACGCGGGCAACTGCGCATTCATTTGCGCCAGTTCTGCAGCGTAGGAAAAACCGAAAGCCGCCGGATGCCGGATATGCACGGCAGGGGCTTGCGGTGCGGGTATGTGCGACGATAGTCGCTTGCCCGCCACCAGCACAATATCCGGCATCAACTCATCAAGTGCGCAGCGGAAGGGCTCTGGCGCCTCTTCCCAGGCCTGCGCGGGCAGCGGGCAGCGTGGACTCTGTAGCAGCACCTGCAAATAATTGTAAAATGCTATGGCGTTCCAGACGCGGCGGTGCAGGGCAAGCTCGGGTGCGCGCCGATGCGCCTGCCCCATCAGCAGGCACGAAAGGGTTTTGAAAAACGGCAAAGGCTTTTCGCCTTGGCAATAATGTGCGACGATTTTTTGGGTCAGGGCTGCATCATTTATATCTTCGGGGTTTTGGGAATAATGCGACTCCCCGACAATTAAAATTTTAACGCCGCCAAAACCGCCGCGCGTATAACTCTCGCCAATCCATGGGTGGAAGCGCGGGGGATGGCGGCGCGGTGGCAGCATCAAAGGCTGCTCAGCGACACACTGCGCGGACGGAAGGGGATGACAACGCCGAAAGTTTCGGCGGGTTTGCTAGCCGTGTGCAGGCGCGGGGAGAGTATCAGGCGGCTGCCTGTGCTTTCTTCGCGCGGTTCCAGCATGTCTTGCTTGTTGAAACTTTGCTCCACCATGCGAATGCTGATATCAAGCGCTTTGGCGTGAAACAGGCTCAGGCCCAGCTCGACAACGCTTTTTGACGGGCGGGTATAGGTTTCGCCATCGAAGCTGATATGCAGCACGCGGAAATAATTCGGACGCGCCGTGCGCTCCGCCAGCAAATAGAATTTATCTTCGTCAGCATGGTCGGGGCTGGTTTGTTTTTCTTCGTCGCTGCGCATCGCTTCCAGCTCGGCGACCAGACGCTCGCCGCCGGCCTCCAGCCGGATATCGGCGAAGCCGGCGACCGCGCCGCTCTCCGCGTCGCAATAATGCCATTGCAGACGGTTTTTCTCGCGCACTTCGGGCGCGCCCATCTTGGTCAGCAATTCATGCAAATGGTAAATCATCCCGTTTCTCCCTACCTGAAAACAGGATAGGAAAAAAAGGTTAACAAAGCCTGTGCCGCAATATGTGAATTGGGGGCGCTTACGCCGCCTCTACCTCGCGCAGAACTTCGCGGAATTGCTCCAGACACCAATCAACTTCGGATTTGGTGATATTCAGCGGCGGGGCGAAGCGCACCACGGTTTCGTGGGTGTCTTTGCTCAGGATGCCGCGCGTCATCAGCTTTTCGCAGATTTTGCGGGCGGGGATTTTCGCGGGGTCGAAATCGACACCAATCCAAAGCCCCTTGCCGCGCACTTCGCGGATAAGCGGGCTATTGATACCGCGCAGCTGCTGCATCATGTAATCGCCCAAATCCGCGCTGTTCTTCACCATGCCTTCTTCTTCAAGTACGGAGAGCGATTCAAGCCCGACGGCGGCCGCCAGCGGATTGCCGCCAAAGGTCGAACCATGGCTGCCCGGCTTGAACAGGTTGATAATCGCACGTTTGCCGACGACGGCGGAAACCGGCAGCAAACCGCCGCCCAGCGCTTTGCCGAGGATAAGCAAATCTGGCAGGATGTCTTCGTGCTGATAGGCGAACATCTTGCCTGTACGGCCAAGCCCGCTTTGCACTTCGTCCAGCACCAGCAGAACATTATGTTTGTCGCAAAGTGCGCGCAGCTCGCGCAGGAAACCCGCGGGCGGTGTTTTAATGCCAGCCTCGCCCTGAATGGGCTCCAGCAAAACGGCGGCTGTATTTGGCGTGATGCTCGCTTCGATGGCTTTCAAATCGCCAAAGGGCACGGCGCGAAAACCGGGCGTGAAGGGGCCGAAATTCTTGCGGTAATCCGCTTCGGTCGAAAAGCTGATAACCGTTGTGGTGCGGCCGTGGAAATTTCCTTCGGCGACGATAATCTCTGCCGCGTTCTCCGGAATGCCTTTGACGGTATAGCCCCAAAGACGCGCGGCCTTGACGGCGGTTTCGACAGCCTCTGCCCCCGTGTTCATCGGCAGTATCATGTCGAGCCCTGTCAGCTGCGCCAGCTTTTCGGCGAAAGGGGCGAGCATGTCGCTGTGATACGCGCGCGAGCAAACAGCCAGCTGCCCCGCTTGGTCGCGCAGGCGCGCGACGATGCGCGGGTGTGCATGGCCGCAGCTGACGGCGCTATAGGCGCTCATCATATCCAGATATTTTTTGCCTTCCTGGTCCCACAGGTACAAACCTTCGCCGCGGTGCAGCACAACGGGCAGGGGGTGATAGTTCGGCGCCACATACTTGTTTTCATGGGCGATGGTCGCTTCGGAGCGCGTTTTCGGCTTGGATTTTCCGGTCAGTTTTCTCAGCAAAGCGTTTAACATATGCCCTCTCTTGAATTGGCTTCGGCCTCAAGTATAGTAGGCCAACAATAAACGAGTCGCCGCCCCAGCACAAATGCGTGCGTAAATGCGGCCGCTCCGAGAGTATCAAGCCCCCAAGGAGAAATGCAATGCTCATCGGCTGCCCCAAGGAAATCAAGACCAAGGAATTCCGCGTCGGTCTGACCCCCACATCCGTGCGCGAATATGTGCGCAACGGCCATCAGGTTATCGTCGAAACAAATGCAGGCGCCGGTATTCAGGCATCGGATGACGATTACATCCGCGCGGGCGCGAAAATCGTGAAAACGGCCAAAGAAGTTTTCGATGCAGCCGATATGATTGTGAAGGTGAAAGAACCGCAGCCTGCCGAAACCGCGATGCTGCGCAAAGACCAGATTCTTTTCACCTATCTGCATCTTGCTGCCGACCCCGTGCAGGCAAAAGGCCTCATCGACAGCGGCTGTATCGCTATCGCCTATGAAACCGTGACATCTGACCGCGGCGGTCTGCCGCTCCTCGCCCCGATGAGCGAGGTTGCAGGGCGCATGGGCGTGCATGTCGGCGCCTATCACCTGCATGCGGCCATGGGCGGCAGCGGTATCCTGATTGGCGGCGTGCCGGGCGTGAAAGCGGCCGAAGTCGTCGTTCTGGGCGGCGGCGTTGCCGGCACGCATGCGGCGAAAATGGCCGTGGGTATGGAAGCGCGCGTGACCATCATCGAAAAATCGCTCGACCGTATCCGTCAGCTCGAAGACCTTTTCGGCAACCGCGCGAATATCATCTACTCCACGCAGGACAGCGTCGAGGAATATGTATCGCAGGCTGACCTTGTCGTCGGTGCGGTTCTTATCCCGGGCGCGCTCGCGCCGAAGCTGATTACGCGCGAACTTCTCAAGAAAATGCGCCCGAAATCGGTTATCGTGGATATCGCGATTGACCAGGGCGGCTGCGCCGAAACGTCCAAGGCAACAACGCATGACAACCCGACCTACGAAGTCGAAGGTATCGTGCATTATTGCGTGGCCAACATGCCGGGGGCGGTGCCTATGACCTCGGCACAGGCGCTGAACAATGCGGTGCTGCCTTATGCCCTCGCGCTGGCGGATAAGGGCTGGAAACGGGCGCTTTTGGAGGATCCGAACCTCAAAAGCGGACTGAATGTTTGTCGAGGGGAAATAACGCATAAGGGCGTGGCGGAATCCCTGAACCTGCCGTTTGTGGCGACCCCCAAAGATTTGGCCGCCTGAACGCCTTAAAACCCGTTGACAGGGGCCGGGGGAAGGGGGTACATAGTCCCCGGCCTTAAGCGGGTGTAGCTCAGTTGGTTAGAGCGCCTCCCTGTCACGGAGGAGGTCGCGGGTTCGAGTCCCGTCACTCGCGCCATTTTTTTTAAGTGGCTTGAATATTTGAGTATTTTGCCCTTCTTCGCCTTGGCGTGGAAGGGCTTTTGCTTTATAAGACTTGAATCATGGCAGACGCAGAATTTCTCCTGAACTATCTTCCGATTTTAATCTTTCTGGGCATTGGCGCGGTGGTGTCGATGGCGGCGGTTGCGCTGTCACTCATTGTTGGAAAACAAAATCCTGACCCCGACAAACTGGCTGCGTATGAGTGTGGGTTCGACGCGTTCGACGATGCCCGGCATAAATTCGATGTGCGGTTTTATCTGGTCGCTATCCTGTTTATCATCTTCGATCTGGAGATCGCTTTCTTATTCCCTTGGGCGGTGTCTCTGGGTGATATCGGCATGTTTGGTTTTTGGTCGATGGTGGTATTCCTTGGCGTTCTGA
>DQGU01000191.1:3779-4448 GCA_003524565.1 Rhodospirillaceae bacterium | reverse complement strand
TGCCACGGTCGGCAGCCATGCGCGACAGCGGCAGCAGGTCGAGCTGGTCATCCGCAGCCGCATCGGCAGCCGCAGCCGCGCCATCCATCAGCTCACTGACAGCGGTTTTCAGACCGCGCTTGTCCGGATCAATCCCGCTCATGAATAAAACCCCAATTTTTTATTCAAAAAACCGAGCGTTGCAGCACCGTTGCACCGCTGTTGCACCTCTTTTTCATTCTTTCTCTTTGAAAAATAAGAAAAAGAAAAAGAGGTGCAACGGTGCAACGCATGCAACGCATGTTTGCCCATACGCGCGCCCGCGCCCGTACATGTATAGGGATGTTGTTTTGACCGTTGCACCGTTGCACCTTTCATTTTGTGCTTTTGTGCCAATGGTTTACGGGTGCAACGTGGCTGCAACAGGGTGCAACGGTGCGTTGCAGGGCGAAAATTGAGGAATTGAGCGAAAACAGTCATTTACGCCCCCTTCACATGATCATCAGCGAAAAGCGCCGAGAGCGGCACTTTGGTGTAGCGGCTGGCCGATCCACCGAAGTTTGTCGAGCTGGTCGAGGCTTCCGCACCCTTGACGCGCCGCATGGATTGCCGCCATACGCCATCGCCCCAGCGCGTGCCCGCAAACAGGCTGCGCAGGCCTTGGTGGTCGTTCGCCACCAGCAGGAAGCC
>DQGU01000191.1:0-3556 GCA_003524565.1 Rhodospirillaceae bacterium | reverse complement strand
CTCTTCCGATCTGTCGTTCGCCACCAGCAGGAAGCCCCCATCGTCATACTTGCCCTGCACGCGCAGCCCGTGGGCCGCCAGCACCTTCTGCGCATCGTCTGGCGATGCAGCCGTATGCATATCGGCAGCCTGTTCGATCCAGCTGCCGACCGTGCGCTTCATGCCATCGCGGTAAACGTCACAGAGCGATGATGCGAGGTGCAGCAGGCATTTTTCCGCATCCGACATCACGCTTTCGGTTTCGGCCAGCGTTGACCGCTTCATGTGCGCGGCCCATTCGGCCAGCTCGTCGGTGGCGGGCAGCACGTCATGCATCAGCAGGTCATAGCACGTCAGCAAGGTGCCAAAGAGGTCAGCACCGCGCCCCCCATGCCCCGCCTGGGCAAGCATGCCCCGCCACAAATCAAGCCGCTCGCCCATATCGCCCCAGCGCGCCAAAAAGCGCGACCGGAAAGCTGCGCCGATTTTTGCCAGTTCCTTCGGGTTCGGGTTCGGGGCGAGAGCGCCCTGCGGCAATGCGTCCAGCTCGAGAATGGCCATCCGGCTCAAATCCTGCGGCAGCAGCGGCGGGATCAGGATGCTCGAGAACATAAAGCAGTTGCGCACCGTAAACTGCGCGCCTTTGTGGTCGGCACCGCCGCGCAACGTGCTGCCGCCGCTGGCCGCATGGCGCGCCAGTTTGATGATGTTCGCATTCTTGCGGTTGTCGTCTTCGCTTTCCAGCTCGTCCAGCTGCACGGGCAGCGATGCATGCTTGACCTTTTGCCAAAGGCCGGCGGCCGAGGCATCGGATGCCGAGATCATGCCGCCTGCGCCTTGCACATGCGTCAGGATGTCGTGCAGCGTCGATTTACCCGTCGCGGCATCGCCCGTGATCCAGATCAGCGGACGCCATTTCAGCGCACCGCCAATCATCGATGCGCCAAGCCAGCCGAGCAGCAGATAAGGATCAACCTCCGGCCGGCGCCAGTTCCAGGTCTTGAAAGTGTCGAGCAGCTGCTGCGCGGCCGCCGTGCCGGGATCTTTAATCTTCGCGGGTCGGGGCTTGGGTGCATCAGCCGGGTAAATGTGGCGGCCGATCTTGCCGGGCATATCGGTTGCCTCGGCATTACTGCGATAAATCACATCGCCGCAATGCATGACCAGCTCGTCATCATCGCCGCGCCATGCGCCCGGGCCGCGCACCAGGTCGGTGACATCGATGATGCCGATATCGGCCGCCGTGCCCATCAGCGCCTCGGATGCTTTCTCCGGACGCCAGCCGTTGATGTTGCCCTTGTCATCGACGCGCGGCCATGTGTCATAGAGCCAGCTGCTTTGCGCGCCGAACAGGTTCAGCAGCTGCAGGCGGCCGTGGTCTTTGTCCTTCAGCTCGCGCAGCTGCTGGTTGGCATCGAGGTAATAACAAACGTTTTCCTTGATACCCAGCGGCACGACCGGGCAGCCGTCTGGCAGATCTTCATAGGTGCCATCGTGTTCATATTCGCGCATCGGCGTGTCGCGGTTTTGCTTTGGCGCATCGCCGCGCGGTGCTTGTTTTTTTTCTGCGGGTGCGGGCGCAGGGGCTGCGGCCGGCGGGGCCACCTCTGCCGTTTCGATTGCCGCGCGGATCGGCTGCAGCTGTTCGTTACTCATGATACCGCTCCCGCGTCAGAGAATGAAAAAAGGACAGGCGCTGATCGCGCCTGAAGTTGATCGTTGAAATCTTTCCCTACTTCCGAACGCGCAACCGCTACCCGACGACCCTGCGCTTGAAACCGCGCGATCGCCTTGTCGAGCGCAGCCCGGGCTTGCGCGTTCTCGCCGTCGTTATCAGCGGCGATGATGATGTCCTGTATCGCGGACGGAAGATCGATGTTCATGAAGTTGCCCAGCGAAACGCCGGCCAGCACGCGATGCTCGGGGCAGGCAAGCGCAAGCGTCAGTCCGTCTTCGATGCCTTCGCACAAAATCAGCCGGTCGCCAGCCGGCGCTTTGGCGATCGGCTTGTTAGATGCACCGCGGTTCAGCGTGATAAAACCGCCGCGGAATGACCCCAGCGACAGCTTGCTATCCTTCAGGCGTTTGTCTTTGCGCCAGATACCATCTTCACCACGCACGATATAGGTTCGATGCGTGGCGATATGTTCGCCGGCGCCGTTTGAAATCTGCGCCACCATGGCGGGCACTTCCGCCTTCAGTTCCTTGTTCCAGCATTTATCGGTATAACGCAGCGACCCGGGCACGCGCGGCAGAAGTCTGATATCGATGCAGCGGCCGCCCAGATATGACGCGACAGGCGAATTGAGAATATCGCTGCGCGCACCAAGCCAAAGGCCCTGCGCCATGCGGCGCATCTTGTCTGCTTTCAAAATCGCATCGGCATCAGCCTTGCGCGCGGCCTGTTCGGCTTCTCGCCGGCGCTGCGCCAGGCGCGCGGGATCAAGACCATCGAGGCCGAGCCAGCTGCGCGACCATTTAATCGCATTGGTTTTGTCGCCATGAAACAACACGGCCGCGACCAGCTCGAGCGCATCGCCCGTCTCGCCGCTTGAAAAATCTTTCCACACGCCGGCCTTGCCGCCCTGCAGGTGGATCTTCATCGATCGGCCGGGTTCGCCGGCGCAGCTGCCGACACACCACTCGCTGCCCTCGCGCACACCGCGCGGCAGCAATTCACGCACCAGCTGGTGCGTGCGCTGCGACAGCATCGTGGATATGTCGGCGACTGTGACCTGCATCAGCCTGCCTTTTTCGCAGCGATGAAATTGCGCACGTCGGACACGTTCACCTGTCCGCCGGCACCGGTACCGACAAGGCCCGACCAGTCAAAGCCCGCGGGCTGCTCTGCCATCAGTGCGATGGCCGCGCGCGACACATCGACCTTGACGCCGGCAGGCTTGCCGGCAGCGCCCGATTGCGCCGCCGGCCCTGCCTTTTTCTTCGGGGGGGCATCCTGGTCAGAAACGGGCACATACTGCCCGCCGATGAATTTACGCATGGCTGTCTCCTTTTCTGTTTTTAAAACTTGCGGCTGCGCCGTTTGAATAATCGCCGGCATCACCCGATTTCCATGCCGTGCCGGATTTGCAGCAGCGGCAGACACGATGATGCGGGCCTTCAGATCGAAAGAGATTTCCGCAGCCAAGACAGCTGCGGTTTTGCGGACGGGTTTCGCCTTCGCGGCGGCCGTATGCTGGCCGCGCTGTGCGCGTATTGGATTTCGGCGCGCGCTGCTTAGACATCGGCGGCCTCCGCCAGTCTTGCAGCGACCGCATGCAGAAATCCGGCCAGCCTAACGATCAGGCGGGCGGCGGCGCGGCAGGTTTTTCGCTTCAGGTTTTTCAGCAGCCTCATGGTCAAGCTCCCCCAGCTTTGTCATGTCGAGCTTTTCGGACAACGCATCGAGCTGCGAGCGCAGCGCGGACAGGTCATCGCGGAGTTTCGATTTTTCAAATTCTTCCGTATCCGGAAACAGCACACCCAATACTGCCGTGATGCCAAAAAGTCTGGCCGCGACGATAAAACTTGCCAGCTGCGGGGTGACTTCCCCCGTCAGCCAGCTTTTCGCCGTTCT
>DQGU01000069.1:1510-2851 GCA_003524565.1 Rhodospirillaceae bacterium | reverse complement strand
GCCTTCCTGAATGAGGTCGAGGAATTGCAGGCCGCGGTTGGTGTATTTTTTGGCGATGGAAATCACGAGACGCAGGTTCGCCTCGACCATTTCCTTTTTCGCCTTGCCCGCTTCGCGTTCGCCCTTTTGGATAGTATGGACGATGCGTTTGAATTCTTTCAGCGGCAGGCCGGACGTTGCGGCGATTTTTTCAATCTCCCCGCGCACGTTGGCCACGTCGTCTTTGTGTTTTTCGGAGAATTTCGCCCAGCCCTTTGCTTTCAGCTTGGCGACGCCCGTCACCCAGCGCGGGTTGCCATCGCTGGCCGGCCATTCTTCGAGGAAGCTTTCGCGCGGCACGCCGCAATCGACAGCCATGCGCATGACTTGACCTTCAAGCCCGATAACCTTGCGGTTCATGTTGTAAAGCTGTTCGATAAGCTGTTCGGAGCGGTAGATGTTGAGGCGCACCGACTGCATCAAATCGACGAGTTCCGTTTTGCACTTGCGGTAGTTGTCGGCAAGACGTTTGGGAACCTCTTTGGTTTTTTCCAGCTCCAGACGGCGTTCTTCCTGCACCTTGGCGAGTTTTTTATACGCCTTGGTAATCATCTTGAAGGTTTCGATGATTTGCGGCTTCAGCTCTTCTTCCATCGCGGCGAGAGAAAGGCTGCTCTCGTCTTCGCTGTCGTCTTCGGCGGGTTTTTGTTCCGGTTCGTCGTCAATCAGCACATCGTCGGAAGCGGCGGCCTTGGCGGCGGCCTTCGCGCGGGCTTTCTTGCGCGCTTCTTCTTCTTTGGCGCGCTCTTTTTCTTTCTTTTCCAGCTTGTCGGCAACAGCCTGCTGGATGGCTTTGGCGCGCGCGCTCGCGGCCGCATCATCACCGCCGGACGTGGCGGGGTCTGCGGGCGCATCGTTGTCGCCATAGGTCGCTTCGAGGTCGATGATGTCACGCAGCAACATCTCGCCGTTTTCCAGCGCCTTGTGCCACGTCATGATAGCCTGAATGGTCAGCGGGCTTTCGCAAATGCCGCCAATCATCATTTCGCGGCCGGCTTCGATACGTTTTGCAATCGCGATTTCGCCTTCGCGGCTCAGCAGTTCGACCGAACCCATTTCGCGCAGGTACATGCGCACGGGGTCGTCGGTACGGCCAAGGTCGGTTTCGGCCAGATTGCCGCCGTCGCCTTCTTCTTCGTCGTCGCCTTCTTTGGCTTCGGCGGTTTCTTCTTCGGCGTCGGATTCATCTTCAATCAGGTTGATGCCGATGTCGGACAGCGTCGCCATCGTTTCGTCAATCTGGTCGGACGTGTATTCACCCGCGGGCAGCATTTTGTTCAGCTCGTCATAGGTGACGTAGCC
>DQGU01000069.1:0-1220 GCA_003524565.1 Rhodospirillaceae bacterium | reverse complement strand
ACGGTTTCGGTTTCCTGATCTTCGTTTACTTTCGCGACCATGCGCGCATCCACTCCTCAGTCTAACTAAATCTCAAAACGTCACACGCGGCACCACCCCCTGTGGCGTCGCGCGGTATATTAAGCGGGCCTGTCCCTCAGGCCTTGTGCCAGCGGGATTTCTCCCGCCCGCGGGCGTAGGCGTCTTTCCACCCTTCGCGTACAATATCGAGCGGCTGCCCCGGTTTGGCAAAGCCCGCATGAACATACAGGGAAGAATCGAAGATTGCATCAAGTATCTTGCCGTGCCCTTGCACAATAAGATGTTGTTTAACCGCCTGATGGTCAAGGTATATTTCACCCTCCAGCGCCTCGGACAAAAACTGTACCAGCGCATGACGCAGGCCGTCATACCCCTCGTTGGGGATTTCGAGCATCCCGACCTCTTCCGAAAACTCTTCGTAAAGCTCGGGGTAGTTTATCAGCGCCGCCAGCAGTACCTTTTCCCGCAGCAGGCGCGATGTGCGGATAGGCTTGGCGGGCATATTCAGCGGGCGGTACGGCGTATGCACACCCGGCATCTGTTTTTTGAACATGCCCCCTTTGAAAAATCCGCCCGAATTGCCGCCTTTTTTACCTGTATTATTACTTAAGAAAACTTCATTAATCTTTTGATTTATCTCATGAACAAAGAATTCTTGTACCGTCATATTGGCAATCTGTCGGGCGCGTTTTTCAAGCGCGCTGCGGAACCCCGCCTTGGTTTCGGGCTGGCTGAAATTGCGCCCCTTGCTTTCCTCCAGCCACATCATATCGAAAATACCGATGGCGTTATCCAGCACCCGCTGCATGGCGGAGGCACCGTCGTCTTTAATCAGACTATCGGGGTCGTGATGTTCCGGCAGGAAGGCAAATTTTACAGAATAGTCAGGCTTGAGAATGGGCAATACCCGCTCCAGCGCCCGCGCGGCGGCACGCTGGCCGGCGTTATCGCCATCAAAGCACAGCACGGGGGCGCGGTTTTCTTCGGGCATGACGCGCCAGAGTTCTTCAATTTGACTTTCCGTAAGCGCTGTGCCTAGCGGCGCGACAGCCCCGTTAAACCCGCCCTGCACCATGGCGATAACATCCATATATCCCTCGACCACCACCACGGTTACACCGTCGCCAATGGCCTTGCGCGCACGCGACAGGCCGTAGAGCATGCGGCCTTTGTGGAAGATTTCGGTTTCGGGCGAGTTG
>DQGU01000267.1:4808-5901 GCA_003524565.1 Rhodospirillaceae bacterium | reverse complement strand
GTGTTCTTTCAAAACCGCCACGCGCTCGATTTTGGCGGCACTGCCCATCAGGCGCACGCGGCAGGTGGCGATGATGTCGCCGTCGGCCTGCACGGCAAAATGGCGGGCGGCGGCATCCATGCCGTCTATCTCCAGATTGGCGGGGACGTGCTGCTCTTCGACGAAGACCTTGTGGCGGATTTCAAGGCAACTTTTCATATCTTCGGGACTTTGCACGGGATAGCAGCGGATTTGCATGGAATATCCTTTTTATAATGGCTGCATATCTGCCAAAAACAGACGTTCAAATCAAGGATTTAACGGCAAAGCTTTGCAAATTGACATAATTTATCCCGCCTGCTAGCTTGTGCGCATGAATCAAACCCCGCAACCCGCAGGAAAATAAACGTCCCATGGCGCCTTTTTTTGACAGCCTGAAAAAAGCCGCCGGACGATTGGGCCATTTCATGCTGTCGGGATATGAGGCCGAACAGGATTTACTGCGCATCAACCTTGCCAAACCGCCGAAGGAAAACGAACGCGCCGAAATCACCGCCCTGCGCCGCGCGCTGACGGATGAACCACTGACGCGCCAGTTCCGCCGCTTTGCATCACGCATCGCGCGCGCCGCCGACCATCAGCCGATAGAGCTGCAGGATTTAAACGTCATCAAACTGCCCGATGTGCCGGCGGGGCGTTATTTCGCCAAACGCAATGCCGATGGCCGCTGGAACGTCTGGCGCCGCACGGGTCACGCACAGGGGCCGGAGCCGCTTTGCGATACGCTGCTCGGCATGGATTTGAAAATCGGCGATGCGCTAAACCTGCTGGCCGCGCAAAGCCGCACGGCCATGCAAAAACAAACCTATATGCACTGGCACCCGCTGCATGTGGCAGCGCGCATCGGGCACGCTTTTCCGGACGAACTCGGCCATAAAATTCCCGTGCCGCGCGGTTTGCTGCCGGATGCCGCGCAGAAACAACAGCCAAAGCCGCCCGGGCGCTGATTGCACTCGGTTTTCAGGTGCTGACAGCGGCGGTTTTTACTGTCATGCCGCGCGGGAATCCGCTACAAATAGCAAGAACAAGCCAAGAACGAATTTGCGCGAAAGCC
>DQGU01000267.1:0-4607 GCA_003524565.1 Rhodospirillaceae bacterium | reverse complement strand
GCGCCGCATATCGCCGCGCATCTGGGCATGGAGCGTTTTCATGCCTATGACGTGCTGGAGCTTTTTGCCTTTGTGCATCCGGGCGCCTTCACCGTACCCACGCCGCGCGGCATCGCCCGTCGCCTGAATTTGCTGGAGCCCGAAAGCGGCGAAGACCAATGCCAATCGCTGCGCGACATCGCCCGCCACCTGCTGGCTGACCTTGGCGCGACGGGTGCCGCACGCGGTGCCGAAAAGCCGCTGCAAAGCGCGAATGATATAACCGCACTGGCCGCGATGATGGGGCTTTTGCACGGGCAGGCGGATAACGCCATGACCGAAGCATCACTTGCAGCGGCGGAGCGTTATGGCTGGCCATGGACGCCGTCCGTGCTGGCCGCGATGGGGCGCAGCGACAATGCGCCGACGCGCGGCGACATCCGCGCCGCGCTGCGCATCTGGGACAAACTGCCCGAATGGGCGGTGCATGCCCCCGAACCGCCCGCTGGACACGATGGCGTGAGCGCGGAGGAAGCGCAGACGCGGCTAAAACAACTGCTGGGCAAGCAAAACCGCGACGGCACCCCGCGCGAAGAGCGCCCGCAGCAACAAACATACGCTCAAAATCTGGCGCATGCTTTCGCGCCGCGCCACAACCCCGAAGCGCCCAACGTGGTCGTGGCCGAAGCGGGCACAGGGGTTGGCAAGACCCTCGGCTACCTCGCCCCTGCCACGGTATGGGCGGAGAAAAACGGCGGTGCGGTCTGGGTTTCCACCTTCACCCGCAATCTGCAGCGCCAGGTGGAGGCGGAGCTTGACCGCCTGTATGATGACCCCGTGCAGCGCGCGCGCAAAGTGGTGACGCGCAAGGGGCGGGAGAATTATCTCTGCCTTCTCAACTTCGAAGACATCGCGCAATCGCAAAGCATCATGACGCATGACCTTAATGCCACCGCACTTGGGTTGATGGCGCGCTGGGTATCGGTGACGGCGGATGGCGACCTTGCAGGGCGCGATTTTCCGGGCTGGCTGCCCGGGCTTATCGGCTGGAACCGCATCATGAGCTTCGCCGACCGCCGCGGCGAATGTATTTACGCCGCCTGCCCGCATTTTGATAAATGCTTTGTTGAAAAATCCGTGCGTAAGGCCAAACGCGCCGATATCGTGATTGCCAACCACGCACTGGTGATGCACCAGACAGCGGTTATCGGGCCCGAAGATATTTTGCCCTCGCGTTATGTGTTCGACGAGGGGCACCATTTGTTCGAAGCGGCCGATGGCGCGTTTTCATGCCATCTGGACGGCACGGAAACCGCGGATTTGCGCCGCTGGCTTTTGGGCAGCGAAAGCGGGCAGAAAAGCCGCGCGCGCGGGCTGCAAAAACGCGCCGAAGAATTGATTGCGGGCGATGACGAAGCCAAGGCGGAGCTTGAGAGCATTATCGAAGCCGCCCGCGCCCTGCCCGGCCCCGGCTGGCGCCAGCGCCTGTGGGATGGCGCACCGAAGGGCGTGTGCGAACAATTCCTCGCCCTCTGCCGCGAGCAGGTCAAAACGCGCAATGCGGAGGCGAACCAGAACGGCATCTACGGGCTTGAAACCCCGCTGCACCCCGCGCTGCCCGGATTGTTCGAAGCGGCCTATGCGCTTTCGCTGCGTCTGCGCGATATTCAAAAGCCGATGCAAACCTTGGCCAAACGCCTGCTGGAGCGGCTGGACGATGAGGCGGATAGTCTTGATACATCGATGCGCGAGCGTTTGCAATTCATGGCGACGTCTTTAAATCGCCGCGCGCAGCATGTGCTGGGCGGCTGGGTATCCATGCTGGACGGCCTGCGGGCGGGCGCAGCCGAAGACGTGGTCGATTGGCTGGAAATCACCCGCGCCGACGGGCATGAATACGACGTCGGGTTTTACCGCCATGCGCTTGACCCTGCCGCACTTTTCGCCGCCAAGCTGAAACAGCACGCGCAGGGCGTCGCCATCACATCCGCGACGCTGCGCGACATAACGGATGACGATGCCGAAGGCTGGCAATCCCCCTTCGCACGCAGCGGCGTTGGCGCGCTGGCGGCGGCCGAAACGGTTTCCAGTTTTCACGTCCCCTCGCCCTTTGATTACGCCGCGCAGACGCGCGTGCTGGTCATCAAGGATGTCAAAAAAGACGACGCCGATGCCGTCGCCGCCGCTTTTCGCGAATTGTTCAAAGCTGCAGGCGGCGGCGCGCTCGGCATTTTTACCGCCGTGCAGCGATTAAAAATGACCGAACAGCGTTTGCGCGCACCGCTGGCCGCCGCAGGATTGCCGCTATACGCGCAGCACGTTGACCCGCTTGAAACCGGTACGCTGATTGATATTTTCCGCGAAGAAGAAAACGCCTGCCTGCTTGGCACCGATGCGACGCGCGACGGCATCGACGTGCCCGGCCGCTCGCTCCGGCTTTGCGTTTATGACCGCGTGCCCTGGCCGCGCCCAACGATTTTGCACAAGGCGCGCCGCGCGCATTTCGGCCGTGCATACGACGACATGCTGACGCGCTTTAAAATCAAACAGGCTTACGGCCGGCTTATCCGCCGCGCGGATGACCGCGGGGTTTTCGTGATGCTGGACAGCGCCCTGCCCACGCGCCTGACCGCCGCCTTCCCCGACGGCGTGACGGTGGAGCGCATCGGCCTTGCCGAAGCCGTCGCCACCGTGCGCGATTTTCTGCGCGAAGACACCCCCAAAAACACCTGACAAAAGCGCATAAAAATAGCCGCGCGAAGCAGGCCCCGCGCGGCTATTCGGTTTTAAATCTTTATCAGCCCTGCATCAGGCTTTTTTTTGCTTCTTCCAGATGCACGTTGAACTGGTTTTCAAGGTGGTGCAGCGTGACATCCATGCCTTTCAGCGCGAAATCTTTTTGCACTTTGCGGAACACGTCCTGATTGCCCGGTTCTTCGAAATCGGCATCGACGACTTCGGCGGCATAGGCCTCGGCTTCGGCGCCGCTCAGCCCCAGCTGCTCGCCCGCCCAAAGCCCCATCAGCTTCACCGCGCGGGCATTGACCTTGAAGCGGAATTCTTCGTCCATCTTGAACTTGTTTTCGAAAGCCTGTTTGCGATCGTCGAGCGAGGTCATAAAGCCACCCATCCTTGTTGTTTGCGGTTATTCTGTTGTCCGGCAGCCCTGCGGCGCCTATATGTTCAGCATTCAAGTATAAATAGAAATAATGAAAAATGATTGAAAAACAAGACCAATCCCCCCTGAACTTCTGGCTGGAGGGGGAGACGGAACTGGCTGAATTACCAGAAATCCGCCAGAGCCTGCGGCATTTACGCCGCCATCACCCGCTTTTGGCCGCCGCCTATGCCAAAAACGGCATTCTGCCGTGGAAAAAACAGCCGGAGGGGTTCGAGGGGCTGGTCAATATCATCCTCGCCCAGCAAATTTCAACGGCGGTGGCGACGCATCTGGTGCGGCGCATGAAAGCCGCGCTGCCCGACATTACCCCGCGCCGTTTGATGAAGCTGGATGACGATGCCTTTCGCGCTATGGGCGTCAGCCGCCAGAAAATCCTCTACCTGCGCCATCTGGCGGAGGCGATGATTTCCCGCCGCCTTGTACCCGCCGCCCTCGCGGATATGCCGCAGGATGACGCCTTCGGCGCCCTGACCGCCCTCAAAGGAATTGGACTTTGGAGCGCGGAGATATATCTCATGTTCAGCCTCGGCCGTGCCGATATATGGCCCGCGGGGGATATCGCCTTGCAAAAAGGATTGCAAAATTTGTACGGCCTGTCCGAAAGACCCTCCAGCGAAGAAACGCGCCAGCATGGTGATGCCTTTGCGCCCCACCGCAGCGCGGCATCGCTAATTGTCTGGCGTACATAAAAAGCCGCGCCTATAATCAGCTTATATTCGGAAAGAGAAGTAAATGTCCAAAAAACAAACCGCCCCCAAAAAGCCCAAGCTTGTCAGCAGCACCCCGCGCCCTGCGCGCGAAGAAGCCGAAGCCGCCATCCGCACCCTGCTTGCGTGGGTGGGCGAAAATCCGGAGCGTGAAGGCCTGCGCGACACGCCGCGCCGCGTCATCAAGGCGTTTGACGAATATTGCGCCGGATACAACATGAATGCGGGCGATATTCTTGCCAAAACCTTTTCGGAAACGGGCGGGTATGACGGCGCAGTGCTGGTCAAGCATATCGAATTTGAATCGCGCTGCGAACATCACCTCGCCCCGTTTCTGGGCAAGGCGCATATCTCCTACATCCCCAGCGGCAAAATCGTCGGCCTGTCGAAAATCGCGCGGCTGGTCGATATATACGCCCGCCGCCTGCAAACGCAGGAGCGCCTGACGTCCGAAATCACCAACGCCTTGCAAAAACACCTGAAACCCAAAGGCATCGCCGTGATGCTGGAGGCGGAACATTTCTGCATGAAAGTCCGCGGCGTGCACAAAGACCACGCTGTCACCGTCACCACAAGATTCACGGGCGAATATCAGAAAGACGACGATTTGCGCGAAGAATTTTTCGCGCAGGTGCGCGGGTAATAAGGCCTAGTCCCGTCACACCGGCGGCAGGCCGGTGTCCAGAAATCCATCCGATTGCGCATGGGGAGAAATGGATACCGGCCTGCGCCGGTATGAC
>DQGU01000253.1 GCA_003524565.1 Rhodospirillaceae bacterium | reverse complement strand
CACTCTGGCAATAAAGTAGTCGCGTGGTCAAACTCAGGGAAACGGACGTTCTGGTTATCGGCGGCGGCGTCAATGGCGCCGGTATCGCGCGCGACCTTGCGGGCCGCGGGCTGAGCGTTGTTCTTTGCGAAAAAGATGATTTGGCCTCCGCCACCTCTGCTGCCAGCACCAAGTTGATACACGGCGGTTTGCGCTATCTGGAATATTACGAATTCGGCCTTGTGCGCGATGCGCTCAAGGAGCGCGAGGTGCTTTTGCGCTCCGCGCCGCATATCATCTGGCCGCTGACATTCGTTTTGCCGCATCATGCGAAGCTGCGTCCGTGGTGGCTCATCCGCCTCGGTCTTTTTCTTTATGACCACATCGGCGGGCGGCGCACGCTGCCGGCGTCCAAGGGGCTTGACCTTGCGGGCACGCGTTTCGGCCAGCCGCTCAA
The DNA here is from genome assembly GCA_003524565.1 of Rhodospirillaceae bacterium. Taxonomy (GTDB): domain Bacteria; phylum Pseudomonadota; class Alphaproteobacteria; order Micavibrionales; family UBA2020; genus UBA2020. The sequence continues at coordinate 4,844 of DQGU01000253.1, read as the reverse complement.
GAATATTTTCAAACGCGGCTTCAGCTATTCCGACTGCTGGGTCGAAGATACGCGGCTTGTCGTGCTGGCCGCGCTGGATGCGGCGGAGCGTGGGGCGACGATTTTGACGCGCACGGAATGTACGCATCTGGCCAAGCGCGACAAACACGACGGCTGGACGGCGACGCTGCATGACCATGTGAGCGAAGAAACCTATAAAATCCACGCCAAAATGGTGGTCAATGCCGCAGGGCCATGGGTGACCAAGGCGCTGGATATCGTCGGCCACGGCGGCGACACGGTGGTGCAGAAATATAAAATCCGCTGGGTCAAAGGCAGCCATATCATCGTGCCGCGCCTGTATCAGGGCGATCACGCCTATATCCTGCAAAACGGCGACGGGCGGATTGTTTTTGCTATTCCGTATGAAAAGAAATTCACCCTCGTCGGTACGACCGACGTCGAATATCACGGCGATATTGACGAGGTGCGCATCTCCCTCGAAGAAGTCGAATATTTGTGCGAAGCCGTCAGCAGCTGGCTGCGCAAACCGGTGAAGCCGGAAGATGTGCAGTGGACCTATAGCGGTGTGCGTCCGCTTCTGGATGACGGCGCATCGGATGCTAAAGCCGTCACGCGCGATTACGTTCTGGATATCGAGGAATACAAAGACGCGCCCATTCTTTCCGTCTATGGCGGGAAAATCACCACCTTCCGCAAACTCGCGGAAAAGGCGGGCGACAAGGTGGTGGAGCGTCTTGGCCGCGGCCGCGGCGCATGGACGGCCGATGCCGTGCTGCCGGGGGCGGAGGCATCGGGGCTGAACTTCGACACTTTCGTCAAAACGCTCAGGCGCGAGTTTAACTGGCTGCCGGAATCGCTGGCACTGCGTCTTGCGCATGCTTACGGTTCGCGCGTGCGCACGATTTTACGCGGCTGCAAGCGTATGGCGGATATGGGCGAAGATTTCGGCGATGGCATTTACGAAGCGGAAATCCGTTATCTCGTATCCAATGAATGGGCGATGACGGTGGATGATATTTTCTGGCGCCGCTCCAAGCTTGGTCTGCACGCATCGGACGAGACGCAAAAGCGTGTCGGCAAGTTCCTACGCAAGCTGCTGGCGAAGCCTAAAACGAAATAACAAACGGCGGAGTGCGCGCATGACACGCTACATCATGGCCATAGACCAGGGCACCACCAGCACGCGGGCGATTTTGTTCGATGAAGCGGGCAAAATCCGCGGTATCAGCCAAAAAGAGCTGCCGCTGTTCTACCCCGACAACGGCTGGGTCGAACAAAACCCCGAAGATATCTGGGAAGATACGCTTTACGTCTGCCGCGCGGTTTTGAACCAGCTGAGCGTGAATGCTATCGACGTTGCCGCCATCGGCATCACCAACCAGCGCGAAACCACCGTTGTGTGGGACCGCGAAACGGGCGAGGTTCTTTATAACGCCATCGTCTGGCAAGACCGCCGCACGGCAGGTATTTGCGACGCGCTGCGCGCGGCGGGGCATGAGGATTTATTCACCCAAAAAACCGGCCTGCTGCTGGATGCGTATTTTTCCGGCACCAAAGTGCAATGGATTTTGGACAATGTCGAAGGCGCGCGCGAAAAAGCCGAAGCGGGCAAGCTGGCCTTCGGCACCATTGATTGCTTTTTGCTTTGGCGTTTGACGGGCGGGCGGGTGCATGCAACGGACATCACCAACGCATCGCGCACGTTGATGTATAACATCGTCACGCAGGATTGGGACGATGAATTGCTGGCGCTTTTGCGTGTGCCGCGCAGACTGCTGCCAGAAGTGCGCGACAACAGCGGCGATTTCGGCCGCACCGACATGCTGGGCGCGCCCATTGCCATTGGTGGTATGGCGGGCGACCAGCAGGCGGCGCTGATTGGGCAGGCCTGTTTCAAGCCGGGCATGGTCAAAAGCACCTACGGCACGGGCTGTTTCGCGCTCATGAATATCGGCAGCGAATTCCGCCCGTCGAAAAACCGCTTGCTTACCACTGTCGCCTATCGTTTGGGCGGTGACGTTTGCTACGCGCTTGAAGGCTCCATCTTCGTTGCGGGCGCAGCAATACAATGGCTGCGCGACGGTCTGGGCATTTTGAAATCGGCGGGCGAGACGGAGGCGATGGCCACATCCGTCGAAAACAACGGCGGTGTTTATATGGTGCCGGCTTTTACCGGCCTTGGTGCCCCTTACTGGAACCCGCATGCGCGCGCGGCGATTACGGGGTTGACACGCGGGGCGAGCGCGGCGCATCTGGTGCGCGCGGGGCTGGAGGCGCAGGCCTATCAGACCGAAGACCTGATGCGCGCGATGGCGGAAGATGCGGGCAAGAAACTGACCGAAATCCGCGTCGATGGCGGCATGGTCAAAAACAACTGGGTATGCCAGTTCATCGCCGATATTACCGCGACGCCGGTTTTGCGTCCGGCCATCATCGAAACCACGGCGCTGGGCGCGGCCTATCTGGCGGGGCTGCATGCGGGGATTTTCAAATCGGTGGATGACATCGCCGCGCGCTGGCAGCACGAACGCACGTTCGATGTGCAGATGCCCGCAGATGCCCGCGCGCCGCTTTATGCGGGCTGGCAAAAGGCCGTGGGGCAGGTTTTGGCGGGGACGTAAGCGGCGCACCCGTTATTTGACATAATTTTAAAAAGCGTATATCATCTTCGCCAGTCATCAACGGGGCGAGTCTTTGGATATCCGCCCGGCAGCCTTGTCAGGATACAGCATGCAAAACGCCGTTATTGCCGCCAACGCAACGTGGGATACCTATTCACAAAGCTTCAGTGCGCAAAAAAGCGTCTGGCAGGAAAGTCGCGCGCCGCTTGCGGCTGCTGTCGAAGCCTTCAACGCGCAGCCGCCCGCAGGTTTTTTCGGCAAGCTTGGCCGTGCTTTTACCAAGGCCACGAAAATCGCATCGATGGAGCGTAAAATCCGCGGTCTTGATGGCATGATAGCGGATGAAGAACAAAACCTGCGCCAGACGGCAATCGGCGTTTACCGCGACCTGGGCGAAGCGGCGCTGGCCGCAAAGGGCGGCGCAGCAGATAAAGAGCGCTACGCCACCTTGGTTGATATTGAAAGCCATCTTGACGATGCAGCCCAAAAGTTGCGTAGCGCCATCAAAGAAGCGGACGAAGCCAGCGATATGGAGCTGATGGACATGGCCGCGAATAACAAAGGCATCAGCCTGCTGTCGTATTTCGAAACCGACGAGGCGAAAGAGGCTATCAGCGCGGCGGGCGAGAGTATCAAGGCGCTGAACGGCAAACTGCGCGACGCGCAAAAGCAGGACGTACAGCTGGCAAAGGATTTGGGCTTCGGCAATACGCTCGACCTGTTCGTGGATATGGCGGGCGGGTTTATGGGCGCTTTCACCAGTTATCTGAATATGCAGAAACTCGACGACGCCGTCGAAAAAATGACGGGCATTCAGGATACCGTCGGCAAAATGCAGGCGGAGGTTGGCGCAGGTCTGCGCGCCATCCAGACGGCGGCGATTAAATCCGCCGCGGCGGATAACGCGAAAATCGCGCCGCTGGTCGAATCCATGACGCCCTATCTGCCCGAAGACACCGCGGGCGTTCTGCGCGGCCAGCGTCCGGCGCTGCGGTTGTCGGACTTGAACCGCTGATTGGCGCGCGGCGGCATAAACAAAAAAAGACGGCCTGTTATAAAAACAGGCCGTTTTAATTTGGAGAAAATCACACACACCCGACTTACCAGAGCAAAGAGAGGCTTAAACCGTTTGTCCACCACTTGTCCGATACATCTGATGATTTCAATCTATCAGCAAATGGTAAACGTCTTCTTAACGGCGTGCGTTTTGTGTCGTTTTAGCTCTGGCCGTGGCAATATTTGTACTTTTTGCCCGAACCACAGGGGCAGGGGGCGTTGCGGGGCGTGCGCGACCATGTGGCGGGGGCGTTCGGGCTGAACGCCGCACCTTCAAAGGGTTGCGGTTCTGTATCCTGCACGGGCTGTTCCCCGCGCGACAGCACGGTGTGCTGCGGCGCTTGCGGGCGCGGCATGTTCAGGTGCTGCGTCTGGTCTTGCGCTTGCGTATCGGCGTGCAGCTCGACCAGGCAGATGGTGCTGGTCACACGCTCGCGCAGGCGCACCAGCATGCTTTCGAACAGGGCGAAGGATTCGTATTTGTATTCGTTCAGCGGGTCTTTTTGCCCGATGGAACGCAGGAAAATCCCCTGACGCAGATGTTCGAGGTCGAGCAGATGCTCTTTCCATGTCTGGTCGAGGAGTTGCAGCAGCGCCGCTTTTTCAAAACGCTTCACGGCTTCGATAACGAAAATCGCTTTTTTCTCCGCGATGCGGCCGTCGATATCCTTGCGGATGCGCTCTTCGACCGTTTCGGCGTCGATGCCTTCTTCCTTCACCCATTCTTCAACGGGGATGGTGAGGCCGAGCAGGCGGTGCGCGTCGTTTTTCAAAAGCTGCGCATCCCACTGCTCGGGGAAGGCGCCTTGCGGAATGGCGGCGGCCACCATGGCCGAAATCACATCGGCGCGCATGTCTTCGATGATGTCCGTAACGTCGTCGGAGGTCATAACTTCGCGGCGCTGGTCATAGATGACGCGGCGCTGGTCGTTCATGACGTTGTCGAACTTCAGGACGTTTTTGCGGTATTCGAAATGCTGGCCTTCGACTTTTTTCTGCGCGCGTTCGATGGCGGCGTTAATCCACGGGTGGATAATCGGCTGGCCGGGCTTCAGCCCCATGCGCTGCAGGAAAGTATCCATTTTTTCCGAACCGAAAATACGCATCAGGTCGTCTTCGAGCGAGATGTAGAATTTCGATGCGCCCGGGTCGCCCTGACGGCCG
>DQGU01000083.1:16730-16913 GCA_003524565.1 Rhodospirillaceae bacterium | reverse complement strand
GAACTATACGCTCACCAATAACGTGGAAAACCTGATTTTGGCAGGCGCCGCGCTGGTGGGCACGGGCAACGCGCTTGGCAACAGCATCACGGGCACGTCGGGCGCGAATACGCTTTCCGGTCTTGACGGCGATGATTATCTGGATGGCGGCAAGGGCAGCGATACGCTGGTCGGCGGCCTTGG
>DQGU01000083.1:0-16492 GCA_003524565.1 Rhodospirillaceae bacterium | reverse complement strand
GATACGCTGGTCGGCGGCCTTGGCAATGATACTTTCGTCGTCGATTCCACAAAAGATATTGTGGTGGAAGAGGTGGGCGAGGGTACGGATACTATTATTTCCTCCGTCACATGGACGCTGGGCGATACGTTTGAAAACCTGACGCTGGCGGGAACCTCTGCCATTCACGCCACGGGCAACGCGGGGGACAATACCCTCATCGGTAATACGGGCAGCAATGCGCTGAACGGCCTTGCCGGTGCAGACCGCATGATAGGCGGGTTTGGCAACGATACATATATCGTTGATGACGCGGGCGACGTGGTCGAAGAAAACGCGGGCGAAGGCACAGACAGTGTTTATGCCGGTATCAGCTACGCGCTGACAGCCGATGTCGAAAAACTTTTCCTGACGGGCACGGACGATATCGACGGTACGGGCAACGCGCTCGATAACAGCATCACCGGCAACGCAGGCAATAACACGATTGACGGCGGCGCGGGCATTGACGTGATGACCGGCGGCGCGGGCGATGATACCTATATCGTCGATAACGAAAAAGACAGCATCAAAGAAGCGACGGGGGGCGGTGTCGACCTCGTGCTGTCCGATGCGATTAGCTATACCTTGGCCGCGAATGTCGAAAACCTGACGCTGGTCGGCGGGTTTAACGGCACGGGTAACAAAGATTCCAACACGCTGACCGGCAATGCGTTTGGCAATATGCTGGATGGCGGCGCGGGCGCGGATGTGATGGCGGGCGGCGACGGGGATGATTTCTACGTCGTGGACAATATCGGCGATACCGTTACAGAGAATCCGGGCGAAGGCACGGATACCGTCCGCTCCAGCGTTTCGTGGATACTGGGCGCGAATTTCGAGCATCTGACCCTGAGCGGCAAGTCCGCTATCAACGGCACTGGCAACGCCGAAGACAACATCATCACAGGGAATGCGGGCAAAAACACGCTGTCCGGCCTTGATGGCAACGACACGCTTATTGGCGGCGGCGGGACGGATACGCTTATCGGCGGCACGGGCGATGATACCTATGTTGTCAGTACGGCGAATACCGTGCTGATAGAAGAAGTCGGCGAAGGCACCGATACGGTTGAATCCTCGCTGGCATGGACTCTGGGCGCGACGTTTGAAAACCTGACATTGACGGGCGCGGCGCATATCAACGGTTTTGGCAATGCAGCTGCAAATACGCTGATAGGCAATGACGGCAATAACACCCTTGATGGTGCTGCCGGTGCAGATGCGATGACAGGCGGCAAGGGCAATGATACTTATATCGTTGACGATGCGGGCGATACCGTGACCGAAAACGCAAACGAAGGCACGGATACCATCCGCGCCAGCGTGAATTATACGCTGAGCGCCGAGGTGGAGCATCTGGTGCTGACAGGTGCGGCGCTGGTGGGGTCAGGCAATGCGCTTGACAACAGCCTGACCGGCACGGCGGGCGACAATACGCTCTCCGGTCTTGATGGTAACGATTATCTGGATGGCCTTGCGGGCGCGGATACAATGATTGGCGGCGATGGCGACGATACATATATCGTCGATGACGCCGGTGATGTGGTGACGGAAGGCGCGGGCGAGGGCACGGATACCGTGCGCGCCAGCGTCAGCTACGCTCTGGGCGCGAACGTCGAACACCTGACGCTGACGGGCACGGCGGCCATCAATGGTACCGGTAACGCCGAAAACAACACCATCACGGGCACAACCGGCAACAACACGCTGTCCGGCTTGGACGGCAATGACTATCTGGATGGCGCGGGCGGTATCGATACGCTTATCGGCGGCGCGGGCGATGATACCTATGCCGTTGACAGCACGACAGATGTCATCATCGAAGACGCGGGCGAGGGCACGGATACCGTGCGCGCCAGCGTGTCGTGGACGCTGGGCGATAATTTCGAACACCTGACGCTGACGGTGGCGGGTTCGGGTGTTATCAACGGCACGGGCAACGCGCTTGACAACACTATCATCGGGAACCTGGCGACAAACACGCTGATCGGGCTTGGCGGCAACGATTATCTGGACGATGGCGGCGCGGGCAGCGACAGAATGTATGGCGGCGATGGCGACGATACCTATGCCATCACAGAAGCCGGCGCGCGTATTTACGAAGACGAAGGCGGCGGAACGGATACGATTATCCTCAAGGCCGGCTTCTTCGGTTCGTCATACAAAATGGCGTCGAATGTCGAAAATCTGATTATGCAGACGCAAAACGCCAGCGTGACGGGCAATGCGCTCGATAACACCATCACGGGCAGTGCGGGTAATAACGTCATCAACGGCGGCGGCGGCAACGACGTGCTTTACGGCATGGAAGGCGACGACAAGCTGACGACGGGCTCCGGCGACGATACGCTCGACGGCGGCGAAGGCGCGGATACCATGAGCGGCGGCAGCGGCAATAACCTTTACATCGTCGATAACGTCGGCGATGTGGTGACTGGCGGGTCCGGCTTTGACCATATCGAATCCAGCGTCAGCTTTACCGCGGGCTCTGGCGTTGAAAGTCTCACTTTGACAGGTACGGCCGACAACAATGCGACAGGCAACAGCCTTGCGAATACGCTTACCGGCAATAGCGGCAACAACACGCTGTCCGGCCTTGCGGGTAACGATACGCTGGACGGCGGCGATGGCGACGACATGCTGCTGGGCGGCGCGGGCGCCGATACGCTGACAGGCGGCAATGATGCCGATACTTTCCTGTTCGAAGTCCTGAGCGCGTTTGGCGCTGTCGATACCGTGACCGATTTCAATACGGGCGACGGCGATGCTATCGATATCTCCGACATCCTCGAAGGTTTCTATACCGACGGCGTGGACAACATCCTCGATTACGTCACTTTCGCGGATGCGGGGGCGGATACGATTGTCAGCGTTGACCGCGATGGTGCGGGTGGGCTGTTCGGCTTCCAGCAAATCGCCGTATTGACCGGCGTGACGGGGCTGACGGACGAAGCGGCGCTGGTCGCGGGCGGCAATCTTATCGTCGCGTAATGCGGTTTTATGCGGCGGCGCGACCGATAAAGTCTGCGATAAATTTCTGCGTCTCGCGGTCGGCAAGGGCGGGGATATGCCCTGCATCGGCGCAGATATGCAGCGCGATATCCGGCACAATCGCGCGGATACCGTTGATTTCCGCATCTGTGCAAAGGTCGGATTTTCCGCCCGCCACCAGCGCGGCAGGGCAGCGGATTTTTTGTGCACCCGCCGTGATGTCGATACCCGCGCGCAAGGCTGGCGCGGCAAGGCGCGCAATTTTGGGGTCGAAATGGAATATATATCCGCCATCTGCTTTGCGCAGCTGATGCAGCGCGTAGTGGTGCCAGACTTCGTCACTGACATTGCCAAGCGGCAGGTTGACCTTCAAAATATCCTCAAGCATTTCGACAGACGGCAGCACGGGCAGGTTTTCAACCACATAATCTGCAATACGGGCGCAGGCGGCAGGGTGCGGTTTGTGCGTGATATCGACAAGCGTCAGCGATGCCAGCGCGGGCGCCATATCCTGCGCCAGCATTTCAAGTGCAATAAGCCCGCCCATCGATGTGCCTATCCAGTGTACGGGGGCGGTGAAATGGTTTTCCAAAAGCTCCGCGAATATTTCGGCGTAACGCGTCAGGTGGTATTCTTCGGGCGGCAGGCGCAGGCTTTCGCCGCGGCCGGGTGCGTCAAACGCATAAAACCGCCAGCCCTGCGCTGCCAGTGCCGCGCCCAGATAATCAAAATCGCGTTTCTGGCGCGTCAGGCCATGTACGGCCACGACGCTGCCGCGTACGGCTATATCAGCGTGCGCGTCGAACCGCGCGCAGGCGAGGCCGTCGATGGTTTCTAGTGCGGGGGCGGTCAGGGCGCTGTGCATGGGAAAACCTCCGGTTTGCGGCAAGTTTAAAACCGACAGGGCGCGGGGACAAGCCGTGTTTTTTTTACGAGTTTTCCTTCACTTTAGAAACTGTGCATATTATATTCTAGCCGGCACTCATATTCCGCAAGGGAGGCGCATTCATGCCGTTCACAGAATTAGACCCCGTTTTACTGGCGCGCCTGCAATTTGCCTTTACGGTTTCTTTTCACATTATTTTTCCCGCTTTCACCATCGGCCTTGCAAGTTTTCTGGCTGTGGTCGAATGGCGCTGGCTGAAAACCGGAAATACGCTCTACCGCGACATTTATAAAATGTGGGTCAAGATTTTTGCGGTGACTTTCGGCATGGGGGTCGTTTCAGGCGTGGTCTTGTCCTACCAGTTCGGTACGAACTGGTCTGTCTTCTCGGACAAAGTGGGTAACGTCATCGGGCCTTTGCTGGGGTATGAGGTTTTGACGGCTTTCTTCCTCGAATCTTCCTTCCTCGGCATCATGCTGTTTGGCTGGGGGCGCGTCAGCCCGCGTATGCATTTTGCCTCGACCGCGATTGTGGCGGTGGGCACGCTGATGTCGGCCTTCTGGATACTCTCCGCCAATAGCTGGATGCAGACGCCAGGCGGATTCGAAGTGCGCGAGGGCGGAATTTTCTTCCCCGTGAACTGGATAGACGTCATTTTCAATGCCTCTTTCCCCTACCGCTTCGTGCACATGGTGGTTGCGGCCTATCTGACGACGGCCTTTGTGATAGGCGGCGTCAGTGCGTGGTATCTTTGGAAAAAACGTCACGAAGCGCAGGCGCGCATTATGTTTGCCATGGCGATGTTGATGGCGGTTTTTGTTGCCCCGGCACAGCTTTTCATCGGCGATTTGCACGGGCTGAATACGCTTCAGCACCAGCCCGCCAAAGTCGCGGCGATGGAGGGGATATGGGAGACGGAAAAGGGCGCAGCCCTGCGCCTATTCGGCTGGCCGGACGAGGAAGCGGAAGAAACGCTTTACGCAATCGAGATACCCAAACTGGCAAGCCTTATCCTGACCCATGATGCGGCAGGCGAAATCAAGGGGCTTAAATCCTGGCCAAAAGAAGACCGCCCGCCGGTGGCCGCGGTTTTCTGGTCATTCCGTGTGATGGTTGCCATCGGCATGGCAATGATTTTGACGGGTGTTATTGCGGCGGTGCTTTATTTCCGCAAACGCCTGTTTGACACGCGCTGGTTCCAGCTGTGGTGCATGATGTTGACGCCGTCGGGGTTTGCCGCGGTATTGGCGGGATGGTTTGTCACCGAAATCGGGCGTCAGCCTTATACGGTCTATGGCGTGCTGCGCACGTCTGATTCCGTATCGCCGGTGGACGGTGCGCATGTGGCTATTTCGCTAGCGGCCTTTGTTGTGGTGTATTTCTTTATTTTCGGGGCGGGCAGCTATTATATTCTGCGGCAAATCGGCAAGGGGCCGCAGCCGCAGGCGGATAAACCGGAAATGCCGGGGCGCGCCAGCACGCCGTTTATCAAGCCGTAAAGGGGAGAAAAAATGTTTTCATTCGAGAGCTATATAAATCTCCCTCTGGTCTGGGGCGGTTTGATTGCCACGGCGGTGCTGCTGTATGTGCTTTTGGACGGGTTTGACCTTGGCGTCGGGATACTCTTTCCCTTCGCGCCAACGGATAACTGTCGCAACCGTGCGATTAATTCCATCGCGCCTTTCTGGGATGGAAACGAAACCTGGCTGGTGCTGGGCGGCGGCGGTCTTTTTGCCGCTTTCCCCTTGGCTTACTCCATCGTGATGCCCGCGATGTATATCCCTGTGATTTGCATGCTGCTCTGTCTGATTTTCCGCGGCGTGGCGTTTGAATTTCGCTTCAAAGCGAACAGGTCGAAAAAACTTTGGGATATGTTTTTCCATTTCGGCTCGCTCGGCGCGGCTTTTATGCAGGGGGTTATCCTCGGCGGTTTGGTGCAGGGCATAGAGGTCGAGGGGCGCGGGTTTTCCGGCGGTGCCTTTGACTGGCTGACGGCTTTTAGCATCGTGACGGGGCTGGGCGTTGTCGCGGGGTATGTGCTCTTGGGTGCGACATGGCTTGTCATGAAAACGGAAGGGGAGACGCAAGGCTGGGCCCGCCGCGCGGCACAATATATTCTGGTTTTTGTGGCGATGTTCATGGGGCTGGTCAGTCTGTGGGTTCCGTTCCTCGACACGTCCATTCACTTGCGCTGGTTCGATGCGTCTGTGCTGCCGTGGCTTCTGCCTATTCCGGTTTTGACCTTTGCGCTGTTTGTCTGGTTATTCGTGTCGCTGCGCAAGGGCGCGGAATATGCGCCGTTCCTGTGCAGTATCGGCATCTTCGCGCTGGGCTACTTGGGGCTCGGCGTCAGTCTGTGGCCGTGGGCTGTACCTTTTGCGGTGAGCCTTGAGCAAGCGGCAGCGGCGCCGGAATCTTTGTCGCTGATGCTTGTCGGCGCGGCAGTGATGTTGCCGGTAATTTTGTGCTATACGGCCTATTGCTACTATATTTTCCGCGGGAAAGCGCCGCAGGACGCCACCTATGGATAAGGAAAAACGTCGCCAGTGGCAGTGGTTTGCCGCCTTATGGCTGGGCGGTCTTGTAGCTGTGGGCTGCGCGTCGTATCTTCTCAAGCTGCTGTTGAAGTGGCTCTAAGGACGGGCGGGTTGCATTCGCGGCTTTCTCTCCGTACAATCCGGCATTGTTTGATTGCAGCCGGAGACAGCTTATGGACGTTCCCAATTTACCCGCCGATTTTAACGAAGGCATGCGCATTATCCGCGACAACCTGCCGTTTATCCTCTCGACGGGGACGCGGGTTCTCAGCGCGCTGGTCATTCTTGTCGTCGGCTGGATGGCGGGCAACTGGGCGCAGCGCCGCATTACCTCGGTCAAAAAACTGGATGCAACGCTGAGCAGCTTTCTCGGCACTCTTTTCAAATACGGCATTTTGTCCGTATCTATGGTGACGGTGCTGGGGCAGTTTGGTGTGCAGACGGCCAGCCTTCTGGCGGTTCTGGGGGCGGCGGGTCTGGCCATCGGCCTTGCCATGCAGGGCACGCTGTCGAATGTGGCGGCGGGCATGATGCTGCTGATTTTGCGGCCTTTCAATGTGGGCGATTATATTCAGGCGGGCGGCATTGGCGGCACGGTCAAATCCCTCGGCCTTTTTGGAACAGAGCTGGCGACGCCGGACAACGTTTATATTTTCCTGCCCAACGGAAAAATATGGGGCGCGGATGTCTGGAACTATTCGCGCTATCCGCACCGCCGTCAGGATATTGCGGCGGCCATCAGCTATCATGACGACATTAACAAGGCGCTGGATATTATTCGCGGCGTTCTGGATGCCGAACCGCGCCTGCTGCGCGGCGAAGAGGGGCGGGAGCCTGAGGCGCTGGTCAGCAACATGGGCGATTTTTCTATCGACATCATCGTGCGTTTCTGGTGTTCGCGCGATGATTACTGGGCGCTGAAATGGGCGCTGACCAAGAATGTCAAAGAAGCGCTGGATGCGGGCGGCATTACCATTCCCTTCCCCACGCGCACGCTCGAAATATCTGCAGGCGGCGCAGCGGCGCTGCAAAAAGGAAGCGGCGCATGATGTCTCTCCCTGCCAAAAAGGGCATTCTGCTGGCAACCGCTTTGCTGCTTGTCGCGGTGGCGTTCTTTTTCCCGCCCGTCGCGCAAGACCTTGCCTATCATGATTTTGCCGATAAGCGTCCGGTGCAATCTGTGCCCAACGCGGGGGATGTTCTCAGTAATATTCCTTTTTGCATCGTCGGGCTTTGGGGGCTTTTTATGATGCGCGGATACCGCGCGGGGGATAAAACGGCCTGCGCGCTCTGGCTTGTTTTTTTCTTTGGCGTTTTTCTGGTGGGCTTCGGCTCCGGCTATTACCACTGGGCGCCGGATAATAAAACGCTGGTATGGGACCGCCTGCCCATGACGATTGCCTTCATGTCGCTTTTTTCACTGGTGATTGCGGAGCATGTATCGCGCCGGCTTGGTTATGCGCTGTTTCCGCTTTTCCTTGCGGCGGGTATCGGTAGCGTCTGGTACTGGGATTATACCGAGGGCATGGGCGCAGGCGATTTGCGCCCCTATGCGCTGGTACAGTTTTTGCCGATGGTGCTGATTTTGATGATGGTGGCGATGTTCCGCACGCAGGCGGGCGGTACGCGTTATCTGATGTGGTGTCTTGGCTGGTATCTGGCCGCCAAGGGGCTGGAGCATTACGACGATGCCGTTTTCAGTCTTCTCGGCCAAACGGTCAGCGGCCATAGCCTGAAACATCTGGCGGCGGCGGCGGGCGTGGCCTGTTTGCTGCCTTATGCGAAATTGCGGCTGGAGAAACCAGCCATCGACGTCTGAAACAGCCGGGGCGGGGTTTCGCACCCGCCCGATTTCCGCTAAGCTGTGCGGATGGACGGAGATATTCTTATCAACGATAAATCGCGGCGCCGTTTGCCGCTTTGGCTGATGATGCTGATTGCGCTTTGCGGCGGCATCGCGGCGGGGCTGTTATTGGGCCCGCAGGGCGCGTTTGCGCTCGCGCCGGATATTCTGCGCCCCGTCACGGATTGGGTCATGCTGCCGGCGCGGCTGTTTCTGGCGCTTATCACCATGGTGGTGATGCCGCTGGTTTTTTGCTCCATCGTTCTTGCCATTACCGAAAGCGGCGGGCTTGATTTCCTGCGCAGTGCGGGCATACGGGTGGTGGTTTATTTTGTCGTGACGACCTGCATCGCTGTTATGATTGGCATCGGCGTCAATGCCGCCATGAAGCCCTCGGCGCATGTACCGCAAAGCTGGGTGATAACCCAAATCGGCAGTGCGGAGGAGGCCGTGAAAAAGGCATCCGGCGGCTACGCGGGCGGCAAATCCATTCCGCAAATGATTGTGGATATTATCCCGGTCAATCCCGCGGCGGCGGTTTTGGAACAGCAAATGCTGCAAATCGTGATTGCCGCGCTTCTGGCCGGGCTGGCGCTGGCGGCTTTGCCGCGCGCAGAATCGCAAAGCGTGATTTCCGTTTGTATCGGCGCACAGGCCGTCTGCATGAAAATCGTTTTCTGGGCGCTATGGCTCGCGCCGATGGCGGTTTTCGCCTTTCTGTTCCGCCTGACGGTGGAAACGGGGGCGGGGACGCTGGCCATGCTGTCGTGGTATGTCGCGACGGTGCTGCTGGGGCTTGCGGCTATCATGGGCATGTATCTTTTGATTGTCGCCTTTTTGGCGCGGCGCTCCCCCCTTGCTTTTCTGACGGCGGCGCGCGATGCGCAGATGCTGGCTTTTTCTTCCTCCAGCTCCGCCGCGACGATGCCGGTGACGCTAGCGACGGCGGAGGGAAAAATGGACGTGCGTCCTGCTGTCGCGCGGCTGGTCGTACCGCTCGGCACGACTATCAACATGGACGGCACGGCGATGTACCAAATTATCGTCGCGCTTTTCCTGACGGGGCTTTTGGGAATTGACCTCAGTTTCGGCCAGACGGTTTTACTGGCGGTGACAGTTGTAGCGGCTGCCATCGGCACACCTGGCACGCCGGGGGTCGGGCTTGTGATATTGTCGGTTATCCTGACCAATCTGGGTATTCCGGCCGAAGCGGTGGGGATTATTCTCAGCGTTGACCGCATTCTTGATATGTGCCGCACGGTTATCAATGTCACGGGTGACCTGACGGCATCTGTTGTTGTGGAGCGCTGGGCGCAGACGGGCGCGGTCAAGGCGCCGGAGATACATTTACAGGAAAAAACTGTATGAAACTGACTTTTCTGGGTGCTGTCGGCACGGTCACGGGCTCGCGTTATCTTCTCGAAGACGATAACCGCAAAATTCTGATAGACGCCGGCCTGTTTCAGGGGCGCAAGGAGCTGCGCGAGCGCAACTGGACGCCGCCGACGTTTGATCCTGCGGACATCGACGCGGTTTTGCTTACGCATGCGCATATCGACCATAGCGGCTATATTCCGCGGCTGGTTAAAGAAGGTTTCCGCGGGCCTGTTTATTGCACGGCTGCGACGCAGGACCTTTGCAATATTCTGCTGCCCGACAGCGGCCATTTGCAGGAAGAAGACGCCGAAAGCGCCAACCGGCACGGCTATTCGCGCCATGTGCCCGCCTTGCCGCTCTACACGCAGGAAGATGCCGAGGTGGCGCTTCAACAGTTTCACCCCGTCGAGTTCGGCAAACGGTATGAGCTGAAAGACAGTCTTCTCAATTTCACGATGTACCGTGCCGGGCATATTCTGGGCGCGGCGTTTATCCGCATTGATGACGGCATGACGTCTGTTTTGTTTGGCGGCGATATCGGCCGCTTGAACAATCCGGTCATGAAGCCGCCCGCGAAAATCCAGCAGGCGGATTATTTGCTGATTGAATCCACCTATGGCGACCGCCTGCATAATACGGACGACCCGACCGAAGATATTTTCCGCGTGGTGCGCGATACGGCGGCGCGGGGCGGCACGGTGGTTATTCCCTCCTTTGCCGTCGGCCGGACGCAGGCGATTTTGTATCATATTTACCAGCTTAAAAAGCAGGGCCGCCTGTCCGACATTCCCGTCTTTGTCGATAGCTCCATGGCCATACGCGCAACCGCCTTGATGGGGCGGCATCCGGCCGACCACCGTTTGTCGCCGGATGTCTGCAAAGCCATCGACGAGATGACGCGCTATACCCAGACAACCGAAGAGTCCAAAGAAATCAACAGCCGTCATAACGGCATGCCCAAGGTAATTATTTCCGCCAGCGGTATGGCCACGGGCGGGCGCGTGCTGCATCACCTGAAACAATATGTCGGCGATATGCGCAACACCGTGCTGCTGGCGGGTTTTCAGGCGGACGGTACGCGCGGCGACCGTCTGGCGCGCGGCGAAAAGGAAATTTCTATCCACGGAGAGATGTGGCCGGTACGCGCGCAAATCGTCAAGCTGGACAACATGTCCGCCCATGCGGATTACAGCGAGATACTCAGCTGGCTGGGCAATTTTAACGCCCAGCCGCGCCGTGTTTTTATTACGCATGGCGAACCTGCGGCTGCCGAAGCCATGCAGGGGCATATCACGGATACCTTCGGCTGGGATGCGCATATCCCCGCGATGGGCGAAAGCGTCGATTTGTAAAGGAGCGGGGCGGGCATGCGGTTGCCGGTCAAATATTTGAATGCGTATAGAAACGTCAAGGGACGCCTTGACCTGATGCGCTTTCTATTCCGGTGGGACAGCGACTACCGCAAAGACCTTGTTATCACCCTGCTGGCTTTTGTCCTGCTCGGCTATTCGATTTACGACCTTGATGACTGGATGGATTTCGTCGCCATGTCTATCGAAGCGGCGATTATCATGATTCAGCTCGGCGCCGAACTTTCCATCCTGCCGCGCGATTACCGTCCGTCATACGGCGGTGTGCGCTATACGGTGCAAACCAGCACGCATATTGCGTATGAAGAGCTCAGCTTTTTGATGTCCGGCGTCTATCCGCCCGTGGTCGAGGAGATGCTTGGTTTTCACTACCCGATGGCGATTGTGGGGATGAGCCGCGAAAGCCCGCTGGTTAGCCCGTCTTTCGACGACACGTTCATGCTCAAACATAAAATTGTTTACCGCGAAGACGTGCGGGAGCGCCGCTATATCCGCTCCCGCCACCAGATACGCTATATCGCCATTCGTGTTGCGGATAAATTGCAGCACACAACCAACGGCGTGAAACTGGCATTGCAGGGGACGGCAGACGGGCTTTTGTCCGGTTGGCCGGTGGCGCTGCGTAAAACCTATTATTTCGATGCGCTCTTGACGCTGGAGGCTTTCCGCAGCCGTATCCTGCGCAACAATATCGACGGGCAGAAAGAGGTCTATACAGACCTTACGACCTATTTCCCCGTTTACAAGGAAACGATAAACGGGCAAGAAGCTGTGCGTTTTACCGCCGATTTTCATGAAAAAGTATCCGGCCACATTGGCATCACGTCCATTCTGGTGACAGAAAACCGCCGCGTGGCGATGCTGTTTCAAGGCTCGACCAAGGCGATTGGCGCGCGGACGGTCAGCCTTGGCGGTTCCGGCTCCCTCGATTACGGCGACATGCAGCGTGCGCAATATCCTGAAGACCTGCGCGAGCTTCTGGCTGCGGGCATGGCGCGCGAAGTTGCCGAAGAAACCGGTTTCCCCGACAGTGTTGTCGAAATTAAGGACAATACACTGATTACAGGGTTTTTCCGCTGGGTTGACCGCTGCGGCAAGCCGGAATTTGTCGGGCTTACGCGCCCCGGCAAAATCGACTTTGCCAAAAACAAATCCATCGACGGCGACGAGGTTATCGGGTTCGAGGAAATTCCGGTAACCATCAACACACTCGAAGATTTTATCGATGTTTTTAAATACATCCGCGATAAAGACATCAATGTGTCGCTGTCATCGCTGATGGCGCTGTACCGTCTGGTCGTGGTGGCACGCTACAGCCGCAGCGGCAATATGACGGAAACGCAGCGTAAAGTGTATGACCGCATTTCAGCTTTCCTGTTCGATGGCGTGCCCATTACGCCCGCGGACGGCGAGTAATAGCAGCCTGAAATTCTACCCAATCGCCGTTTCGCCGACCACGGTGCCGCGCCAGTTGCGCAGCTGCGGCAGGCACAGCGGGCGTATGGCCGATAAAACCGCCTCATCGGCAAGGCCGTGGCGCTGCAAAAGAGTATAAAGTGCTGCCTGCGCGCCACGCGTGGCGCCATCTTCGGTCTTAAGGGCGATAACGGTGTCGTGCGCGGGGATAACGGCGATATAGCACCCCTCGGCGCCTGTTTTTGAAAGAATACGCCCGCCCGCAGCCTGCATCAAAACGGTATCCAGTCTGTTTTTGCTGCCGCCGACATGCAGCGGGTGTTCGACCATGGCTTGGTATATCTGGCGGCAGGCGCTGCCGCGGTGAAAGCCTGCATGCTCCGGCCGCATAAAAGCGGCAAAGCCGCGCGCGAGCGCCGCAAGCGGCATTGCGGGATTCGGGGCGGAGCAGCCATCAATCCCGCAATCGGTTGCGCAAAGCGCATGGCTGCATAAATCGCCGATGGCGGAGAGAATTGTTTTTTGCACCGGATGTTCTGTATCGAGATAGCTGTCCATGGGCGCTTTCATGAACTGCGCGAGCGCAAGCATACCCGCATGCTTGCCGGAGCAGTTATTGGCAAGCAGGCTTGCGGGCTTGCAGCTATCGATATACGGCGCATGCGCGCCGCAGCCAAGCGCGGTTTCATCAATCTCCATGCGTGCAAGCCAGGCGCCGACAGCGGCGGTATGCAAATCTTCGCCGCTGTGCGATGCGCAGGCGAGGGCGATTTCGGCATCGCTGACGCCAAGCGCAGCTGCCGCGCCGCTTTCTATCAGCGCAACCGTCTGCAAAGGTTTGAGGGCGGAGCGCGGGTAAATCATGCGCTCTTTATCGCCATAGGCGGCGGTGATGCCGCCATCGCCGTTCATGACCACGGCATGCACGCGGTGGGTGCTTTCGGTGCGGCCGGCGCGTGTGATGTTGATGCAAAGCGGGGCGGGCGTGGCAGGGGATTTTTTGGGCATGGGGACACACCAAGGTTAAGGGTATTGAAATATAGACGTTTTTCACGGCGTTGACAAAAGCTTCCGAAGCTTCATATCATCTGCATCCACAAAACAAGGGCTTGAACGGATATGGCGGCACAGGCACCCAAGGCGCTGGTGATTTTTGATTTGGTATCGACCTTGACCGATGCCGCCCCGCGCTATGTGCGCGCCTTCGCCGATGTATGCGCGGCGCACGGCCATACGCCGCCACCGGAGGCCGAAATCCTTGAAATGCTCGGCAATAAATCCCTTCCCGATATTATTCAGCATTTCATCGGCGACATGCCGGAGGATTTGCGCAAGGTTTTTATGCAGGACTGCAACAGCAGCTGCGATGCGCTGCTGCGCCGTGCCGATTGGCGCGAAGAGCTGTTTCCAAACGTGCGCGAAGCCATTGAAACACTGCGCATGATGGGCGTGACGCTGGGCATATATACGGGCACGCGCGAAGACGCGCTGGCGGCGCAGCTGGCATATCACGGCTTGACCGATTTGTTTGATGCGCGTTATATCCGCGGCAAAGACAATACGCGCGATGCGGGCATCAAGACGGCCGATTTGAAAGCCGCGCAAATGGCAGACATCGTGGCGGCTTTCCGCCGCGATGCGGGCAATGATGCCGTATTTGTTGTGATAGGCGACAGCAGCGCGGATGCCGCGGCGGCGACGCGGCAGGGGCTCGATTTCGCAGGTTTCGCCCGCGATGCGCGTAAACGTGACGAAATGGCGCGGGCAGGCGTTTTGCATGTCATGCGCGATTTTGCCGACCTGCCGGATTTTGTGATGCGTTTCATCAGGCCCGCGGGAAATGATAATGCGCAGACGCAGCGCGCGCCCGAAAACGTGCCGCAGGGCAAGTCTGCCGCACGCCCTTGGTCCCCACCGAAGCCCTGAAAACGGCTCTGCGCCCCTGTTTCTGCCCTTTACAGCTGGTGCGTGAAAATACCGCGCAGCCAATCAATTTTACGTTGCATTGGCGGTGTCGAATCGGTCATTATTTCCGTAATCCAAACATTCGCTCAACAGGAGGCATGATTTGACGTCCCCCGCTTTTAAACAAAAACTCACCATGGTGCGCGACTTTACGCTGGCGGCTTTGTTCGCAGGCGGTGCGATTGCCCATTACAACGCGACCACACCGGCAGATACCCGTCCGGCTGAAGCGCGCAATGCTTTTGTGGATGCGGCCCCCATACGTCTGGATTGGGCGACGGCCTTTTTCAAACCCGCGCAGGACACGCCCGCGGCGCAGGCACCCGCCGTGCAAAAAACATCTTTCACCGATGAAAAACCGATACGCCTTGGACGTTGAACATAGGCGGGCGGTGACGGAGATTAATCGACGTCGCCTGCCGCGCCGATGATAAGCCCCGGCGTTAGATAATCGAACAGCGTCTTGCTGGAAGAGTTATTGACCTGTCCGCCCGTCAGGAACGGTTTTTGATACAGCTTGCCGTCTTTGAAAATAAGATTCAGGCGGTAGTCAAAGCCTTTGGCGTCGGTCTGCACGCGAATAAGTGACGTAAAGCCGTGCTTGCGTTTCACGATTTTATATTCGATGCGGTAGCCTTCGAGGGAGTCGAGGAACGACAGAATGTTTTCATCCGTGTAGAAATGCACGGGAATGCCTGCATCCTCACCGCCGAAAAGAACCCCGACGATTTCGTTGCGGGCAAGGCGGCGGAAATCTTTTTGCACGCGGCCAAGGCGGGCGAAGGTTTCTTCGCGGCTCATCCCGACTTCAAGGCTGTTGACCCATGATTCAAGGTCGGCGTTTGAATCGTAAAACGATTTGTTGATGCTGTCGCTGCCGCCGGGCAGTGTGCCTGCACAGCCGCCAAGCGCGCATATCAAGGCAATCATCACCAGCGCGAAGCTGCATTTCGCCAACATCATTTGTGCTGCGCCCAATGTTTCGGCGGTGCGGATGCGGGTGCGGGCGGGGCGTGGTTGTTGGTGCATGGCTCCTGCTTGCGGGCGAAGGGCGGACGCGCCGCTTGCGCAACCTTTGCGCCACGTGGAGTCCGGTATTTTCATTATGGGGCACAAAAACGAAATAAATCATTAACATGCCCGCCCGAATGCGGGATAAACCGTGCCGCAGCCACATGTGCAGTGCAGCATTGCGGCGGCGGTGGCCGCTATTCCAGAAACTCTTCCATATCCGGAATGCGGGTGAAGGCGATTTTGGTGCCTGTATCGCGGTTTTGCCGCTGCTGCGGCGTGGAGCCGAGCGATATAGTATCGCGCCCGAATTTGCGGTTCAGGTCGTCAATGGCGGAGGAGATTTTATCGAATTTCTGGCGCTGCGTTTTTACCGCCGCCTCGTTGGCGGGGGCGGCCGCGCCTGAAAACAGGTCGCCCTGTTTGGGCGCCTGCGTTTCGTCATCAAGACCTGACAAGGTGACGGATACTTTTTTCACCCGCCGCCGGCCGATGTCGGGGGACAATGTTTCCCAAAGCCTGTCGAGCATATCGAGAAAGGTGAAGCTGTCGCGCGCGGGCGGGTTGCATTCGGCCTCCGCCGCAAGGCGCGGGCCGTTTTCAAGGCGTACCGACAGGCTGA
This sequence comes from Rhodospirillaceae bacterium, assembly GCA_003524565.1. Lineage (GTDB taxonomy): Bacteria > Pseudomonadota > Alphaproteobacteria > Micavibrionales > UBA2020 > UBA2020. The sequence continues at coordinate 453 of DQGU01000083.1, read as the reverse complement.
GCCTGCGCGCGAAATATTCCATGCGCCGCAAACGGCTGGCGGTCTTGAGTAGAAGCCTGCGCGCGACAAGCCGCGCTTCTGCGGGCGGGCGCAGTTCGGGCGCCAGTACATGGCTGTGGCCGATGCTGCGGCGTTCGTGTTTTTCCTCCGGCAGTTCGATGCCGCGCAGCAGGTACCACATTTTTTCTCCCCAGATACTGCCCCAGACGGCGCGCAGATGTTTGGGAGATAAGCCATAGAGCTGCGATACTTCGCGCAGGCCATGTTCGCGCAGCCGCCGCTCCATATTCGCGCCGATACCGGGCAAATCGCGCAGCTCCAGCGTAAAAAGCCGCGCCGGAATATCTTGCGGCGTCAGGAAAGTCAGCCCGTCCGGCTTTTGCAAATCGGTGGCGACTTTGGCCAGATAGCGGTTCGGGGCAATGCCGATAGAACAGCGGACGTAGGCGCCAA
>DQGU01000104.1 GCA_003524565.1 Rhodospirillaceae bacterium | reverse complement strand
TGACGGCCAGCAATTCCTGCGGCGCGGGCGCGGCAGGTGCGGCTTCACCGCGCAGATGCGCGGCTGTATCGCGCAGCATCCACGGGCGGCCATAGCAGCCGCGGCCAATCATGGCACCGTCGGCACCGGAAATTTTTATCGCACGCGCGGCGTCTTCCGGCGTTAGGATATCGCCGTTCACCAATAATGGCAGGGTGATGGCTTCGCGCACTTTGCGCACCGCATGCCAATCGGCGCTGCCGTTATAAAGCTGGCAGCGCGTGCGGCCATGCACCGTCACCATCTTCACGCCCGATTGTTCGGCGCGGCGCGCGAGGCTGGGGGCATTCAAACTGTTTTCATCCCAGCCCAGACGCATTTTAACCGTGACCGGCACATCCACCGCCGCGACCACGGCATCGATGATACGCACGGCAAGGTCTTCGTCGCGCATCAGGGCGGAGCCTGCATAGCTGTTCACAATTTTTTTGACCGGACAGCCGAAATTGATGTCGATAATCGCCGCGCCGCGCCCGACGTTGATGCGCGCGGCTTCGGCCATCACATCCGGCTCGCAGCCCGCCAGCTGCACGGCCATGGGGAATTCCTGCCCGTAGTCCAAATCGACCTTGACGTTGCTGCGCCATTCTTCAATCACGCTGCGGCTGGCAATCATTTCAGAAAAAACCAGCCCCGCGCCGAAGGATTTCACCGCACGGCGGAACGGCAAATCGCTCACCCCCGACATAGGGGCGAGGAAAACAGGTTCGGAAACCGCGATAGGGCCGATATGAATGGACATGGTCAAAGGCTTCGGAAAAATTAAATCAGGCGGCCGTCCTGCCAGTAATCGCCGTATTTATACGGCAGCAAATCCACGCCGCGGACTTTGTAAAGATTATCCGTGCCCGGGTCGCGCATGATGACGAAACCGGCGGGTGAAAAATCGGTGATAATCTCGCGGCAGCGGCCACAAGGCGGGATGACTTTGGGCTCCCCCTCCGGCGGATAATAAACAGCGACCACGGTTTCAATCACGCGGTCGGTGCGGCGGTTGGCTTCGGCAATCGCCTGCGGCTCCGCACACATCGAAAGGCTGCCGACATCGGCTGTCATGTTGAGCGCGGTCACAATCTCGCCATCGTCAAGGCGCAGCGCAGCGCAGACCAGCGCGGGCGCCTTGCGGTTTTCAATCTGGATAACGGGTTTTTTGATGGCGGCGGCGGCGGCGGCAATCAGGTCGTGGTCGAGGTTGCTCAGTTCAATTTTTTGCATGCTTTGGGGTCCTTCCCTGCGGCAGACAAACATACACCGGATTTTGGAAATTGGCAAATTTCCCGCCAAAAGAGCGCTACCCCGGCTTAAAACGCCTGTCACCCCCGCCTTGCGCGGGGGTCTGGGGTCACGGTCACAAGCGATTGATAATCGGGCGCTTGCGCGCCCGCCGGATACCCGCGCAAGGCCGGGCATGACATTGCTTCTGAAACGTCAAAAGCAGCTTTAGGCCGCTTTCAGGCTTTCCGCCTCGACCAGCTGTTCGCGCGTGACCCAGAAAACCTCGCCCGTGCTGTTTTCGGTATCCATCCAGTTGAAATCGATGTCCGGATACTGCTCGATAAGGGCGGCGGCGCTGTAGCCCAGCTCCAGCACCATGATACCGCCTTCGTTCAGGTAATCCGGCGCCTCGCGCAAAATACGGTTTACAAGGTCAAGCCCGTCGTCACCGGCGGCCAGCGCCATGTGCGGCTCGTGCAGGTATTCCTGCGGCATGTCCGTCATATCTTCCGCATCCACATAGGGCGGATTGGTGATGATGAGGTCGTATTTCTTGCCCGCAAGCGGGCCAAACAAATCGCCCTGATAAAGCGCGATGCGGTCTTTGTGCAGGCAATCATCCACGTTGATTTGCGCAACGGCCAGCGCATCGGGCGACAAGTCCACCGCGTCAATCGCCGCTTCGGGGAATGTATGCGCCGCCAGAATGGCAAGGCAGCCCGAGCCCGTGCAAAGGTCGAGCACCGATGTGATGGCGTAGGGGTCGTTGATAATCGAAAAATCATCCACCGATACGATTTGGGTGTTCAAAAGCTCCGCGATGTAAGAGCGCGGGACAATCACGCGCTCGTCCACATAAAACGGTACGCCCGCCAGCCATGCGCGTTTCAGGATATAGGGCAGCGGCTTGCGCGTTTCGATGCGCTCATGCACGAAACCGACAAGGCGCAGGCGCTCCTCCGGCAGCAGGGCGGCGTCCAGATACGGCTCCAGCTGGTCGATGGGCAGGTCGAGGCCCTGCAAGACCAGATAGGCCGCTTCGTCATGCGGCGTAAACGTGCCATGACCGAAAAACAAATCCGCGCGCGTGAATTGCGTAATGGCATAGCGCATCACATCGCGCAGGGTTTTCAAATGCTCCGCCGCGTGTTCGGCTTTGGGCAGGGTGATGTTTTTTGCGGTCATTTTCTATCGACTTTCCCAGCTTGTTCGTTTTGTTCGTTGGTATCCGGCTTCGGTTATATCACAGGCCTTCTATATCACAGGTCTGCGCGTTTGTCTTTGGGCGCGGTAATCAGGCGGGCGCCGCGGGCGTGGGTCAGGTAAGACCACATCCAGTCAAGCGCGACCACCACGCGGTTGCGAAAACCGACCAGCGGCATGATATGTATCACGCCCCACATCCACCACGCGATAAACCCGCCGAAGCCAAACCCGCGGATAAGCGCAATCGCCTTGCCGCGGCCAATCGTCGCCATGGTGCCGTCGTCGCGGTATTTAAACGGCGGCGGCGCGTCCTTGCCCTCGATACGCGCGCGGATGACGCGGGCAACGTATTTACCCGCCTGCTGCGCAGCAGGCGCAAGGCCGGGCACGGCGCGCCCCGCACTATCCGTCAGCGCGGCGGTATCGCCCACGATAAAAACATCAGCTTGCGCAGGCAGGCTGTAATCCGCCGCCACTTTCACGCGGCCTGCGCGGTCAGCCTCCGCCCCCAGCCATTTTGCCGCGGCCGATGCCTGCACGCCCGCCGCCCAGACAACCGTGCGGCAGGGTATGGTTTCGCCGTCAATCACCACATGGTCTTTGGCGCAATTGCCGACGGCTTTGCCTGTCATGACTTCAACACCGATTTTTTCAAGGTCGCGGCGCGCGCGGTTTGACAGTTTTTCGGGGAAGGCGGCGAGCACGCGCGGCCCCGCCTCCGCCAGGATAATCCGCGCCGATGCAGGGTCGATGTTTCTGAATTCGCCCTTCAGCGTATGGCGCGCCAGCTCCGCAATGGCGCCGGCCATCTCAACGCCCGTCGGCCCCGCCCCCACAACCACGAAAGTCATCAAGGCGCGGCGCAGCGTTTCGTCGTCGCAGGTTTCGGCCTGTTCAAACGCGCCCAGCACGCGGCGGCGGATATGTGTGGCATCGTCGATGGTTTTGAGCCCCGGCGCGGCATCTGCCCATTCGTCATGGCCGAAATAGGCATGCGTCGCGCCCGTGGCGACAACCAGATAGTCATAGGCGATTTCATCGGTATGGCCGCGCACGATTTTGCGCGTGGTGTCGATGCCCGTGACCTCGCCCAGCGCGACGGTGCAGTTTTTTTGCCGCCGCACGATGGCACGCGTCGGCTGCGCGATTTGCGCGGGCGACAGCGCGGCCGTGGCAACCTGATAGAGTAGCGGCTGGAACAGGTGATAGTTATGGCGGTCAATCAAGACCACATCGGTATCCGCGCCGCGCAGGCCTTTGACCGCCGCAATCCCCGCAAAGCCCGCGCCAATAACCACCACACGCGGGCGGCCTGCGTTCGGATTTGCCGTTGATTTCGTATCCACCGTCATGACCTGCCCCTTTATTTTTTATTGCTTGCGCCCTGATTGCGGATGATAAGGCGAAAGACCTTGAAAATCAAAGCCTCAGCGCAGGGCCGTTAACATATTCAAGAGATTGAAAAATATAAGAATTTTATCACAAGCCCGAAACCCGCCGCGCCGCCGCCCGCGCGCCTTCTGCCGCAGGGTTGCCTTGCCCTTGACGGAACCCGGTCTATATTTCATCGTTAACACTAAATATCCCGCCCCCTCCCTCTAACACCCCCGAGGACAGCACAGATGAAAAACGCCCTTTTCGCCGCCGTCATGGTTGCGGCTTCCCTGACCGCCCTGCCCGCCAGCGCGCAAGACATGCAAATGACGCCGTGGAAAGATATGCCCGCAGGCGTTTACACCGTCGATAAATACCACGCCAGCCTGACGTGGAAAGTCATGCACGCGGGGCTGTCGAATTATACGGCACGTTTCAAATCTTTTGACGCCGACATTACGTTTGACCCCGCAGACATCACCAAAAGCAAAGTGAGCGCG
>DQGU01000146.1 GCA_003524565.1 Rhodospirillaceae bacterium | reverse complement strand
GTCGTGGCGCCCGTGGCACCGGCGGCGCCGGCTGCCCCCGTTGCGCCGGTTGCTGCAGCGGGCGCTGGGTTCTGGTTCGTTTGCGTGTTCGGGTCGGTCATGGTCAGTCTCCTTTGGGTTGCGGATTATTTGTTTTTCTTGGAACGGGATTTTTTTTCGCCAGGCGGGGGCAGGTCACGGCCCGACTGGATCATCATCGCCAGATAGATCATGAAACCGTTCTGGCCGTGCCGCTCGAGGAAATAGGGCATGGCCTGTTCAGGTGTCGATCCCTGCAGCGTCATGAACATGCCGCGGCGCAGGCTTTGATCGAGCAAATCCTGCAGCACCGCTTCAGCATCTTGCGGGCTGCCGTGACCGTTAAACAGCCTTGCGTAGCTGCGTTTCAACGTATCCCCAGGACGCTCTGCCGCGGTAGCCAGGTACTTGCCGGCTTCGGTGTTTTTGAGAGCATCGAAGCCGCCTTTCATCGTTGAGCTGCCCAGCAGCTCATTCAGATCAGTCGGCACGTTTGGCAAAAATCCTGTGCCGATATTTTTTCCCAGTACATTCATGATGGTCGTTTCTCCTTTTATGGGTTTGCGGTTTTAGTTTATTTAGGCCGGCTGCATGCCCCCCATGCCACCAGCTGCCTGCGCGGTATCCATGCCGGCAGCCGCTTGCATAGCGGCCATATCCTCCATTTTCTTTCTTTCTGCGGCGCGCTCGGTCACATCACGGATCAGGTCATTCGGCACGCCGATCTGCCCGCCGATCCAGACCAGGATTTCCTCCAGCTTGGCGACCAACGCCGTCAGCTGCGGCCCGCCGATCGTCTGGCAGATTTCAATCCACCGCACGACCTTTTCGACCAGCGACAGCTGCTGCGCCTGCGCAAGCGGAGAATTGACCTGCACACGCAGCGCAAAGTTATCAATCTTCACTTTCGGGATCATCCCGCGCCGGCCCAGCACATCGGCAACACGGCGCACCAGCGCGACCAATGCGGATGTCAAGCGGCCAACGGCACCCCCGAAGTCACTTGTCAGCACACGCATACGCTCGATGATTTCTGTCGCGCTGCGGCGCGTACCGTCCGCAGGCGGCAGCGACTGGTCGGACAGCGATTGACGAATGCCGGTGCGCAGATCGGCCAGAATAAACTGGCTCAAATCAAAATCACGGCCGACCGGAAGCGGTGTCATCGACGCCCCCATCGATCCGCCAGTCGATTTAACAGGGATCATGCCACCCGGGATAATCTGGATGGTATCGGGGTTCACCACGCCATCGTCTTGCACCAGATACATGCCGGCAAGGGCAAGGGCTGCGTTCTTCAGCTGGAACTCGACAACCTTGTTTGCGGTGCGAATATCGGGCAGCGACAACAGCACGGGCCCCGGGCCGTATTCGCAGCCGGGTATCTTAGACCACGGAAACAAAATCCACGGGCAAGTGTCATGTTCTTGCATAACCAGCTGATGAGGATCATCGCCTTTTTTACGATAGAAAACGCGATACACCCATTTTCCGCTTTTATGATCCAGCTCTGTCACTTCCATCAGCTCGACGGCTTTATTGGATTTTTTGTTATCCTTCAGCATTTCCAGCAGCTCGTCGTTGAGCTTCGCCGTCGGCCATAGACGTTTGATGTTGCGCGGCTTCACGCGCGGCCGGCGGAAGATGGCGGCAGGCGCGCCATCCGGCCCGTCTTCGACGGATATTTCCGCCTGACTGGCCGTGATAAAAATTAGCGGCTCTGTATCGTTATGCACGTTCTCCAGCACCAGCATCGCGCCCAGACCGCTCACCAGCATGTCCAGAAAAGCTTCCCAAATCGAATTGATGAATTTATCCGATTTAAAAACCATGACGATGATCTGCTGTATCTGAAACAGCGTCTTTGCAAGCTCGGCTTCCTGCGCCTTCGACATGCGCATCGACAGGACAGGGCCCGGCTTGATTTCAACCCACGACTGATCAGGCGGCACAAGGTCGGTCAAAAGACGGTTCGCCGTGCGAAACGTCGAAATCATGGCCGTGCTGTCGAACAGGTTCGGCATCGGTATCGGCCCGCCGTCCGTAACCTCCGCATAGGGATTTCGCCACGGGCAGGCCATCTCATAGGCTTCCTGCAAAATCGATCGCCAAAGCTGACGACGATTGTGCGCCTCGTCTCCGCGCCAGCAAATCTCACTGGCCTCGCTATACTGTGACTTTTCCGCTGTTGCCGCTTGCGCCATCGTGTTAACCCCCCAAAGTTGTTTTCAGACCGGACACCGGCCCGCTGTATGCAAGGCCTGCGCCGCCACGCCGGCGGGCAGCCACGGCACGACGCTGCACCGCTTCCTGCCGCGACAGCTCTGTTTCGCGCTCGTCTTCACGCAGCCGGGCACGTTTCTGTTGCGCCTCCTGCAATGCCATGAGTTTTTTTTGCTGCCCGGATGCACCCGAGCCGCCAAAAAGTTTCGCAATACCGCCCATTAGATTTTTCCTCCCTTGTAAACGTACATGTCCAGATCTTGCCCCTTTGCACCCATGCGTTTCAGGCGTGCCTCGAAATCAAACCCAGCGGCCTCCGCATATCTGCACACGCCATGTCGGGCGGGATCGACAAGCATGTGCAGACGGTGCAATTTCAAAACCTGCATCATCATCGGCAGGCCGGCACGCTGCTGCCGCAGAATGGTGCGGAAGTCTTTTTCAAAACCCTTGCCAGTAACCATCCAGACCTCGCCGACACCCGCCGCATGCGCAACGCCGCAAATGACAGAAGCCTGCACGATCGACGGCAGCGCAAAGGACGGATAATTCATGATCTGATATTCCAGCCGCGCGCGGTTGTCCGGATCGGACAGCAGAAAGCTATCTTCATCCGTCCGCGGTTCAAGCTGGGCCAGCGCCTGCAGATTTGCTTTGCTCATACCTTCACATTCACCTTTGCCACACGCATACCGCCGCCGGTTACTGGACGCGCACGACGTGCGCGACCGACAGCCTCTTCATATCCGCCCTCATCAAGCGCACCGTATTGCAGCGCATCTTGCACGTCCGAGATCGGGAATTTTTTCACCGGCACATCTTCATGCTCTTCCGTGCCTTTTTTGCGCTTGAACTTGTAATGCGCAGCCAGACCTTTTCGCAGCACCGAGCAGCTGCTGCTGATTAAAATCCCGGGCTGTCCGTCATCAACGCTGGTTTTAAATTTCACGCGCACGGCATCGAGGCGAACTTCGATGCTGTTGGTCGCGGCCGCCGTGATGCGGTCCCGCCCGGCCCATCCCATCAGCCGGTTCATTTTGTCGATCCAGCTTTCCTCTTCGTCGCCGTTTGGCGATGCGCCGGCAGGGTCGCACTTTCCGCCGACGATGCGGACGCCGGTATATTTTTTTGACCCGGCCAGCTTTTTAAGTGCAGCCGCCAGACCTTTCGATCCAGTCTCCGAATATAGCTCGTCCAGCACGCGCAGCTGGCCGTTTGGCATTGTCTGGCGCAGCACGGCCGCAGGGCGCAATCCCTGATCGAAATCGACAAATACCGTGATACCGCGCACCGGTTCCAGCTCTTCGCCGGCACAGTGAAAGCTATCGCGATATTCCGCATAGACAGGCTTGCCGTCACGGGTGAAGCCGTATTCGTTGTCGATGTTCCGGCGCACAAGGTCATCGCGGCCGCGGGCGAGGAGCTGCCTGCGCATGCCTTCATAACCTTCACGCGTTGCATGCTTTCTATTTTCAGCGTTCGGATCAAGACCGCCAGGCTGCCGGAAAAATGCATACCCCTCCGGCTTGTTCTCTTCCTTCAGCTTGTAAAGATAATTTTCTACGTCAGGCGCGTTGTAGTCGATGTTGACTTGCTTGATGCACATCTCCGGATCAACGTGCGCGCCGCCAGGATAGCGGCCCTGCGCCACGCGGATCACGCCATTGTCGAGAACATCAGGCGACAGCGTATCGCCTTCGTTAAGGTTCAGCAGGTTGAATTCTTTCCCTTTGAAAAGCTCTTCGACGTTTTGCTCGCCCAGCGCCTCGAATTCGGCCTGCAGATCGACGATTGATGCATCGGCCAGCTGAAAGCGGATATGATGAAACCCAGGCTGGTTAAGGCCGCCTGTCCACTTACCGATTTTTTTCGGCACCCATTTCCACCAGCTCGGGATCGTAGTGCCGTACAGCTGGCGGAATGTCTCCCGTACAAAAAGCGCTTTGGTATAACGCACACCATCCAGCTTGCTGCGCGGCTGCCGTGCAGCCAGCTGGATCGTTTTCATCACAAGGCACGATGTCTTCGCAGATCCGACTGGCCCCATGATTGCATTGACCGGTGCCATGCTCTGCATGAAAGCATCACCGACAGGGCCGGGCGGCTCGAAATTCAAATTCAGCATGCTCATGCGCGTCCTGCCCCGGCCCCGTAACCCGGCCACCAAAATTTTTCGCCCGACCCCCGCACCCCGAGCGCGGCCGCAAGACTTACGCGCCCCATGCCCCGCGGCAGGCTCACGACCTCGCCGGCAAAAAGGGGGGCGCGATTTTTCGGTTTTTTTAAAATACCGATGCCCCCACGCGCGCGGTCGCTGGCGGGGGGGGGGCAGGCCGCGCCCGCCCGGGGCAATACCCCGCGGGTGGGCACGGGAATACCATGCGGGCGGGCGGGGCTGAG
>DQGU01000183.1 GCA_003524565.1 Rhodospirillaceae bacterium | reverse complement strand
GAGGATGGAGCCTTTAACCACCTCTAACTTTTAACTCTGTTTTGACAAATTTTATGTTAGTCTCCGCTTGTTTCCACAGCATTGGAATTTAGGGAGGACACCATGAAAATTCACACCGTCAAAGCCGAAAAGAAAAGCGGCAGCCTGAAGAAAGAAGACCAGCTCGCCTGGAAGCTGGCGAAGCTTGCGGCTGACACAAAAGATTCAGACCTGGACGCCGATGTGGTTGATATGGTCAAGAACCGTATCATCGACAACGCCGCCATTGCTCTTGCCGCCCTTAACGAAGACGCGGTGGTGGTCGCGCGCGACAAGGCGCTGGCCTCAAAAGGCGCCGGGCTTGCCACCGTTTACGGCCTCCCACCTGATCAAACCTTTGGGCCCCGCGAGGCGGCGTTTGTGAACGCCGTCGCCGTCCGCTTTCGCGACCAGGACGATACGTACCTTGCCGCCGAATATTCCCACCCTGACGACAACATCTCGCCCCTGTTGGCCGTGGCCCAGCAACTGGGCATTGGCGGGAAAGATCTTATCCGCGGTATTGCGGTTGCTTATGAAGTGCACGTGGCCCTTGTCGGCACCGGCAATGGCACCGGCATTTGCCTGCACAAGCACAAGGTTGACCACATGACGCATATCGCCGCGGCTTCTGCCGCGGGCTTCGGCGCAATGCTGAAACTGCCGATGGACCAGATTTACCACACCATCAACTTCGCGGTGCATAACGCCATTTCCTCGCGCCAGTCACGCAAGGGCGACATCGGCGCGCAGAAGGAATTTGTGCCCGGCTTCTGCGCCGAAATTTCCATCGATGCGCTCAATTCCGCCATGCACGGCCTTAAGGGCCCCAACCCCGTGTACGAAGGCGAGGACAGCATCATCCGCCGCTTCCTGGACGGTAAAAACAACCCTGATGCCGAATACAAGGTCGAGCTGGCCGAGCCGGGCGACAAGTTGCGCAACATCATGATGACCTATCCGAAAGAACACGCGTTCGAATACCAGGGCCAGGCCATCATCGACATGGCGCTTGAAATGGTCGATAAAATGCCGAAAAAAGACGGCCGTGTCGATTGGTCAAAAATCTCCGGTATCCTGCTTGAAACCAGCCATCACACCGACCACGTCATCGGCACGGGTGCGAACGACCCGCAAAAAATTGACCCCGACAGCCCGCGCGGTACCCTGGACCACAGCATCATGTTCGCCATCGCGCGCTCCATGCAGCTGGGCCGTTGGGACGAAGATGTTTATGATATCGCGGCACCGGAGAAAGAAGAACTGCGTGCCGCCATGGCCAAAGTCAAAACGGTGCAGGTCGAGGAGTGGGAGCGCCGCTATCATTCCACCGACCCGAAGGAACAGTCTTTCGGCGGCAAGCTGATTGTGACGCTGGCCGACGGCACCGTCGTGTCGGATGAAAAGGCCTGCGCCAACGCGCACCCCCTGGGCAAGACGCCGTGGAAGCGCCCGAACTATATTAAGAAGCTCGAGCAACTGACGAAGGGCTTGATTTCAGACGCCGAGCGCAAGGCGTTTTTGGCGAACGTCGACAAGCTGGAAGCCCTGCCGGGCGCGCAATTGGGCCTGCTGACGCCGAAGTTCGATGCCGCCAAGCTGGAAGAGCTGAAAACGAAAGGCGTTTACAATGCCGTCTGCAAAGAAGGAAAGGCCGTATTGAATGACGATCTCAGCCGGAAAAAAGTTTCGCCAGGCCGTTAAGGATGCACTGAACGAAGCTGTGCCCCTGCACATCGTCGGCGTGGCCGACGGGTCTGACGCGCTGGAGGCGGAGAGAGCGGGCTTCAAGGCGATTTATCTTTCCGGCAGCCAGATGGCCGCAGCACGCGGCTGGGCCGATATCGGCCGGCTTGAACTGAAGCACGTGGTCGAACATGTGCAGCGCATCATGGATAGCGGCGTACAATTGCCCCTGCTGGTCGATATCGACACAGGCTTCGACGATGTGGCCGAAACCGTCCGTATCATGGAATCGCTGGGCGTTGCCGCCGTCCACCTGGAAGACCAGGAAGATTTAAAGGCCTGCGGCCATTTGCCGGGCAAGCACGTAGTATCGCAAGAAGCCGCAGTCGCCCGTGTCAAAAAGGCCGTCGCCGCCAAGCGCGACGGGGATTTTGTGTTGATGGCGCGCACCGATGCGCTGGCGGTGGAGGGGATGGAAAAAACGCTCGCCCGTATCGGGGCCTACGCTTCCGCCGGGGCTGATGCCATTTTTGCCGAAGCCTTCCCGGATGTTTCCACCTACGCACTGGTAAAAAAGGCAGCGGGCGGCAAACCGGTTTTGGCGAATATGACCGAATTCGGCAAGGTGCCTTTAAAAACGCCGCAAGAGCTTTATGCGGAATCAAGCAGCAATGTCGATATCGTTCTCAACCCGTTGACCGTCTACCGCGCCCAGCGCCAGACGGCAGCCGATATGTACCGGAAACTCAAAGAGCTGGGCACGCAGCGCGGCCTGGAAAAAGATTTGCAAACGCGCGAAAACTTTCAATCTCTCATCGATTACGAAGGCCAGGTCGCCGACCGCGCCCGCTTTTTGGAAGGCAAGAATGCAAAAGACTCGTCAAAAGGGAATGACGGAGCTTTTCGTCGTTGATGTCAACGGCGTCTTGCGCGGCAAGTGGGTGCCAACGCCCGCTGCGCAAAAACCCCTGCGCCTGCCGCGCTCGGTCTTTGCTGTAGATATCTGGGGGCGCGATGTTCTGTCCGCAGGGCTGGTCAGCGAAACAGGCGACACCGACGGCATTTGCCGCATTGTGCCCGGCACGCACGTGCCTGCGCCGTTTTTTGGCCAAGGGGTTGAACAGGCTCTACTGACAATGACGGATGAAAACGGCAAGCCTTTTTTTGCCGACCCTCGGGCGGTTCTGGCCCGCGTCTTGTCTTTGTATAAAAAACAGGGGCTGACGCCCGTTGTCGCAGCCGCGTTGGAATTTTACTTGATGGATGCGACGCGCGACGAGTTGGGCACGCCACAGCCGCCCCTGTCGCCGGTTTCAAAGCGCCGCGTCACCTCGGCGCAAATTTTAGGTGCGGGCGAGGTGGGCGACTTCCGTGTGCTTCTGCGCGGCATCCATGATGCTTGCCGCATGCAAGGCATTCCCGCTGATACGGTCATCTCCGAAAACGGGCCTGGGCAATTTGAAATCAACCTTTGCCATGTGCCTGATGCTTTAAAGGCGGCAGACCATGCCGTTCTTTTGAAGCGCGCCGTCAAAGGCGTTGCGGCACGGCACGGCATGCTGGCGTCGTTCATGGCCAAGCCTTATGCGCATCAATCGGGCAGCGGCATGCATTTGCATTTTAGCGTTCTCAACACCGCCGGAAAAAATATTTTTGCCGGGGCAAATGCAAAGGGCAGCGCGGCGCTGAAATATGCTGTCGGCGGCCTGCTGAAGTTTATGGGCGAAAGCACGGCTGTTTTTGCCCCCAACGCAAATTCTTACCGCCGTTTTCGCCCCGGCACACATGCGCCTACCAACATCAATTGGGGGTACGACAACAGGTTTGCGGCCTTGCGCATCCCGGCCGCGCCGCTGGAGGCCACGCGCATCGAATACCGGCCGCCGGGGGCCGATGCCAACCCGTACCTGGTTTTGGCCGCAGTGCTGGCCGCTGCGCTGGAACGCATGGCAAAAAAAATCTCCCCGCCCGCGCCTTTGCGCGGGGGCGCAAAAAGTGCAGTAAAAAAACTGCCCGCCACATGGGACGCGGCGCTGAACGCTTTTGAAGAATCGGCTTTCATTGAAAAATATTTCGGCGCAAAATACAAAAAGCTCTACCTCTCCTGCAAGAAACAGGAAAAAGACGAACTGGAAAAAACAGTCACCAGCGCCGAGCATGACGCCTATTTGCGGGATGTCTGAAGATGGTTGATCACGTCGCTTCATATTATGCCGCCACCGCAAACGCTTCGCCTGGCCGCCCGCCGCTGATGGGCGATATTTCGGCGGATGTATGCGTTATTGGCGCCGGATATTCAGGTCTTTCAACCGCGCTGACCCTGGCCGAAGCCGGGCGCAGGGTTGTGGTGCTGGAGGCGGCGAAGGTCGGCTGGGGGGCTTCGGGCCGCAATGGCGGGCAGATAATTCCCGGTTGGCGCAAAGGCGCATCGGAGCTGATTGCGAAATTCGGCGCGGGGCAGGCGAAG
>DQGU01000064.1:823-20021 GCA_003524565.1 Rhodospirillaceae bacterium | reverse complement strand
GAACAGCGGCAGGTCGCTCATGGTTTTGCCAGCGTCCAGAGGGTTCTTGGTGTTTTCAAGAATGCCCAGCACTTGTTCGGCGCGCGCAATCACTGCGGGCGGCAAACCGGCCAGCTTGGCGACATGTACGCCATAAGAGCGGTCGGCCGTGCCCGGCGCGACTTCGTGCAGGAACACAATATTATCCTGCCATTCGCGCACGCGCATGGTGTGGCAGGAAAGATTTTTCAGGCGCTCGGTCAGGGACGTCAATTCGTGGTAATGCGTCGCGAACAGCGCGCGGCAGGTATTGACGTCATGCAAATGTTCAAGGCACGCCCATGCAATCGACAAACCGTCGTATGTCGCCGTGCCGCGCCCGATTTCATCCAGAATGACCAGCGAGCGTACGGTGGATTGGTGCAAAATAGTGGCCGTTTCGACCATTTCGACCATAAAGGTCGAGCGCCCGCGCGCAAGGTCATCCGCCGCGCCGACGCGGCTGAACAGCCTGTCCACCGTGCCGATATGCGCAGAGGTTGCGGGGACGTAAGACCCCATCTGCGCCATCAGCGCAATCAGCGCGTTTTGGCGCAGGAAGGTCGATTTACCCGCCATGTTGGGGCCGGTCAAAAGCCAGAGCCGCGCGTCGTCCGCCAAGCGGCAGTCATTGGCGATGAATTCCTGATTGTGCTGTTTTTTCAGCGCCTGTTCGACCACGGGGTGGCGGCCGCCCTGAATATCAAATGCCAGCGTGCCGTCAATGCGCGGGCGGCAATAATGGTTGCGCACGGCAAGTTCGGCAAGGGCGCTTGCCACGTCAATTGCGGCGATGGCTTCGGCCGTTGCGGCAATGGTTTCACCAAGGGCGAGGACTTCGTCCGCGAGCTGCTTGAAAATCTCCAGCTCCAGCGCCAGCGATTTTGCGGCGGCTTCGGATATTTTGCTTTCCAGCTCCGACAGCTCCACCGTCGTGAAGCGTGCGGCACTGGCCATGGTCTGGCGGTGGATAAACGTTTCGGTCATGCCGAAGAGTTTATCGGCGTTGTTCGATGTGACTTCGATGTAATAACCGATAACGTTATTGTGCTTAATTTTAAGGGTGTTCACGCCTGTTTTCTGCACATAGTCGCCTTGCAGTTTGGCGATATGCTGGCGGCTGTTATCGCGCAGCATTTTAAGCTCGTCCAATTTGGGCGAATAGCCGCTGGCGATAAACCCGCCATCACGCGTGAGCATCGGCAGGTCGGCGCTGAGCGCACGCTCCAGCTGGTTGACCAGCGGATGGTGCGAACCCCATTTGGCCAGTGCTGCCAGTGCATGCGTCAGCAGCGCGGGCAGTTTGTGCATCTCGTCAACCGACGCCGAGATTAAACGGTGCAGCTTGACTGTGGCGGCCAGCGTGCCTGCGATGGCGGCAAGGTCGCGGGGGCCACCGCGCTCGAGGCTCAAACGGGCGAGGGCGCGTTCGATATCCGCGCAGCCGCGCAAAAATTCACGCGTTTCGCTGCGCAGGCTGCCGTTATCGGCAAAACTGGCGACGGCGTCCAGGCGCTCTTCAATCTGCTGCGGGTTTGTAAGCGGCATGGCGATATGGCGCGCAAGCAAGCGCGCGCCTGCGCCCGTGACGGTCATATCCATGACGGAAAGCAGGCTGCCGGTACGCTCCCCCGACATGGTATAGGTCAGCTCCAGATTGCGGCGGGTGGCCGCGTCGATTTCCATGACGGAGCCGAGCGCCAATTGGCGCGGGGCGGACAGGCGCGGCACTTTGCCTTTTTGCGTCAGCTCGACGTAATCCATCAGCGCGCCCGCGGCGGCGATTTCCGCGCGCGAAAAGCCGCCGAAGCTTTCCAGCGTCGCAACACCGAAATGGGATTCAAGGCGTTTGCGCGCGTTTTCGCTGTCAAAACGGCTGTTGGGCTGCACGGTCAAAATGCGTTTGAAATCGCCCAGCGATTCAAACAGCTGCGTATTCTGCAACATCTTTTCTGGCAGCAGGATTTCACCTGGCGCCACGCGGCCGAGCGTCGCGCCGAGGTCTTTCGCCGCAACAGGTTGCAGCGTGAAATCGCCCGTGGACAAATCCAGCCATGCAAAGCCAATCGCGCCCGCAACATCGGCAAGGGCGGAGAGGTAATTGTTGCTGCCGCTTTCCAACAGCGTGTCTTCGGTCAGGGTGCCTTGCGTCACCACGCGCGTGACATCGCGGCGCACCAATGCCTTGTACCCGCCGCGCTGTTTGGCTTCTTCGGGGGTTTCGACCTGTTCGCAAATCGCGACTTTGAACCCCATGCGGATAAGACGGGCGAGGTAGGCCTCGTGGCTGTGCCATGGCACGCCGCACATGGGAATGTCTTCGCCCTTGCTGCCGCGTTTGGTCAGGGTGATATCCAGCGCTGCGCTGGCCTTCACCGCATCGTCCATAAACAATTCGTAAAAATCGCCCATGCGGTAAAACACAAGGCAGTCCGGATACCGCTGTTTGACGTCCATGTACTGCGACATCATGGGCGTCAGCTGCGCGCTAGACAGGCTCGCGCTCTGGCTGTCCTCGTCGGACGCGTCGGTCATGGGGGCGGTTTGTGGTTTCATAATGCTTTTTTAGGGCTTTTTTATGGGGGAAACAACGGTTTTATCTTCCTTGACATGACATAATGCGCGGGTAAAATGGCCGCCTGTCTCAAAACAATCCATTAAGCCATTTTGATTAAACAACAACGTCAAAGAGGGGAATAACCATGTCCAACGAACCCAAAATCAATAAAACCACCGCCTATCTGGCCGCGACGGGCGCCTTCGCCACGGGCGCTTTCCTGCTGACTGCTGCACCCTTCGTTTCGGTGCCGTTGGTGGCCGCCGCCGCCATTACGGTTGCCGTGCGCAAAGACCGCGCCGAGTTTCTGGACCGCGTGAAAAATGACGTCAAAGAATTCTGGGCAGACCTGTCCACCCACGCGACCAAGGACATGAACAGCCTGCGCAGCTGGTGGAATAGCCGCAGCCAGAAAGCCACCGCCGAAGCGCCGCGCGCGCCGCAGCAAGCCGAAGCGCCGTCTTCGTTCGACCCTGCTGCAACATCCAAAAACGATTTCGCGCAAAGCGTGAAGCCTGGTGTCCAGGCGGAAGCTGCGCCCAAGGCAGCGCCCGCTGCCGCACCCACCGCACAGCCGAAACCGCCGGGTCAATAATCACCGGATGAAAAATACAAAAAAGGCCGCAATCAAATGCGGCCTTTTTTATTTCAGCGCGGCGGTGGTTACTTACATGCGTAGCTGAATTCATAGCCTGTCGGCGACAGGGTTTTGTCGGCTGTAATCGAACAGTTTCTGCGCGCCTGTTTGAAAAACCCTGCGGCCGCGCTGCGGAAATCTGCCTTGCCCGGCCAGTTGCCGCCGTAGTTTTTGCCAAGCGCGATGGTTTTATCCATGCTGAGGCTTACGCCCATCTTGCCAAGGTCGGGTCTGTCGAAAATGCGCCACGCGTCTTTATCGTCTTTGTATTCCTGATAAATAGTTTTGCCGTAGGTCGCATCGACATAGCGTAGATTATTTTCCTGTTCCGCCGACATGCAACCGGCGAGAAGGAAAAGGCAAAACAAGGCAGAGAATGGCGTTTTTTTCATCAAGCGCTCCGTTGCGGGGTTTTATCCTTCAAGGTCTTTGAAGGGCGGGAGGGAAAGGTAACGCTCCGCCATGCTCGGCACGATGGTGACAATCATTTTGCCCGCCATATCATCGCGCGCGGCAAGTTTCAGGGCGGCGTGAATGGCCGCGCCGGAAGAAACGCCGACGGGAATACCTTCAGTTTTTGCCACCTTGCGCATCATGGCATAGGCGTCATCGTTGCTGACGGTCATGATTTCATCAATCAGTGTGGTATCAAGAACGGCTGGGACAAAACCTGCGCCGATGCCCTGAATTTTATGAGCCCCCGGCTGACCGCCCGACAAAACGGGGCTGTCGGCGGGTTCGATGGCGATGGCTTTGAATCCCGGCTTGCGCGCCTTGAGTGCCTGCGCAACGCCTGTCAGGGTGCCGCCCGTGCCGACGCCAGCGACAAGCACATCGGCTTTGCCGTCGGTGTCGCTCCAGATTTCCTCCGCCGTTGTGCGGCGGTGGGTGTCGGCGTTGGCGGGGTTGTCGAATTGCTGGGGCATAAAAGCATCGGGGTTTGTCGACACGATTTCCTGCGCTTTGGCGACGGCGCCTTTCATGCCTTGGTCGGCGGGGGTGAGCACAAGCTCCGCGCCCATCAAACGCAGCATCTTGCGGCGTTCATACGACATGCTTTCGGGCATGACCAGTTGCAGGCGATAGCCTTTGGCCGCGCAGATGAAGGCAAGGCCGATGCCCGTGTTGCCGGATGTCGGCTCCACAATCAGTGTGTCTTTGCCGATTTTGCCGTCATGCTCGGCCGCTTCAATCAGGGCGAGGGCGAGGCGGTCTTTGACGCTGGAAAGCGGGTTGAAAAATTCCAGCTTCAGGACGATATCCGCCTTCGCGCCATACTCGGCGGACAGACGCGGGATGCGCACCAGCGGCGTACCGCCGACGGTTTGCCAGATGTGGTCGTGAATGCGCATGGTGATTAAACGGCTTTCTTGACGGCTTTTTCCACACCGGTAGAACCAAAGCCGCCTGCGCCGCGCGCCGTTTCGTCGAGCGTATCGACAACGCCCCACGATACTTGCGTGAAGGGGGCAATAACCATCTGCGCAATGCGCATGCCGCGTTCAATCACAAAATCCTGCTGGCCGTGGTTGATGAGCAGCACTTTGACTTCGCCGCGGTAGTCGGCATCAATCGTGCCGGGGCTGTTGAGAACCGTCACGCCGTTTTTAAAAGCAAGGCCGGAGCGGGGGCGGATTTGCGCTTCGAAGCCCGCAGGCAGTGCCATCGCAAGCCCCGTGGGTACCAGCGCGCGCTCGCCCGGCTTCAGCGTCATGGGCGCGTCAACGGCGGCTTCAAGGTCAACGCCGGCGGAAAGTGCGGTTGCGTATTGCGGCAGGTTCAGGCCCTTTGCATGGGGCAGCAGTTGAAGCGAGACAAGGGTGGCCTGAGACATGGATGCAATCTCCGCATAAAAAGGGTGAATAACAGAATCATCCTTTTATAGCAGATTCATGCCAGCGGGGAAACGCGGGAAAACGTGCAAAAATGCAGGAAAACAGGTGTTTTTACTGGCCAGGCGGCTTGGGCGGCGCAAGGCGGCGCGACGGCGGCAGCGGCGCATCTTTTTTGAAATCGCCGATGTTTTCGAGAAGGTCGATGGAGTTCACAAATTTCACGCCGCGCTTTTTCATCTTGGCGATTTGGTCGGCTGTTTTGCTGCGGTCGTTGTCGTTGTCATTGCCGGTGAGGTCTTGCAGCAGGATGACCTCGAACCCGTTGTCGCGCGCATCCATCACCGTTTTGAAAACGCAGGCGTTGAGATTGAACCCGCAGGCAAGCAGCGTCTTGCGCTTGTCGCCTTTGAGGATTTGTTTGATGTTGCTGCCTTTGAACGCGCTGTCTTCGTCCTTGGCAATCAGCTTGTCCTGCGGCATCGGACGGAACATGTAAAAATCGATGTCCTGCGGATTTTTTTCGTAGTCGGAAAAATAAACCACATAGGCGGGCATGCCAGCCGCGCGGAAAGCGGGGATAAGGCTGTTAATCCGTTTGGTGACGTTTCTGGTTTCGGTATTGCCGCGCCCCTGCGCAGGGTCGGCGAATTCTTTTTGCACATCGATAATCAAAAGCGCGGCATTGCCCGCGGCAAGGTCGAGCTTGACGCGCGTTTCGGCCTGAACTTCCGGTTTGAAGAAGTCCAATACCTGATGCAGTTTTGCTTTGAAAACGTCGAAATCCATAGACCGTAAAAACCCCTGTAGTCCTGCCATTGTTATAATATTATTATTGCCATAAGTCAATATAACTCTGGCGGCGCAGCATGGTTGTTAAATCGCTGATTTTATTTAAATTTTATTACCGATATGGATGGCTGCAATGCCGCCTGTGAGGGCGATGGCCTTTACCTGCTCGAATCCCGCAGCCTCAAGTCGGCGTTTCAGCTGCACGCGGGTCGGGAACTGGCGGATGCTTTCGGCAAGGTACTGATAGCTTTCGCGGTCCTTGGCCACAATTTCCCCCATGGCGGGGATGAGGCTGAAGGAATAGCGGTCGTAAATCTTGCGCAAAAGCGGGTCGCTGACCTGACTGAATTCAAGGCAGAAAAACTGCCCGCCCGGACGCAGTACGCGAAACGCTTCTGAAAGGGCGTCGTCGATGTGCGTTACGTTACGCAGGCCGAATGAAATCGAATAAAGGTCAAAACTGTTGTCGTCAAAGGGCAGGGATTCCGCATTGGCCTCAACCCACGAAAATCCGTTCACATAGCCGCGGTCAATCGCACGTTTTTGCCCCACGCGCAGCATTTCTGCGTTCAAATCGCTGACCGTGATTTCGGCATCTTTGCCCGCCTTTTCACGGTAGCGGAAAGCGATATCGCCCGTGCCGCCCGCAACGTCGAGAAGCGCCTTATGCGCCGCCGGGCGCATCATGCGGACAAAACGGTTTTTCCAAAGTCGGTGGATGCCCGCCGACATGATATCGTTCATCAGGTCATATCGGTCGGCGACGGAGTCAAAAACACCAATCACGCGGCGCGTTTTTTCGGCGGGGTCAACTTCGTTATAGCCGAACCAGCGGGATTCCTTATTTTTACCAGCGGAGGTTTTTTCTGAGGAGTTTTTTGCCATGGTCACGCCCTTTTTTGCCCACTATATGCCCCGCGGTGGCGGATAGGCAAGGGTTGATTATTTATAGAAAATGCAGAAGCGGAGAAGGTGACAATTCCCGCGGTTAGGTTTAGTGTAAGCCCAAGTAATATAAACCCCGACAGGCAAAAAGGGGCGCCGCGTGTCTTTTTTCAAATCTGTAGCAACCGTTGGCGGGTTGACGCTGTGCAGCCGTCTGCTGGGCTTTGCGCGCGATATTCTGACGGCGGCCATGCTGGGCGCGGGGCCTGTCGCGGATGCGTTTTTTGTGGCATTGAAGCTGCCCAATTTCTTCCGCCGCATCACGGCGGAGGGGGCGTTTAGCGTTTCGTTTGTGCCGATGTTCGCAGGCATGCTGGCGGAGGGGGAAGACGGCCGCCGCGAAGCCGTGAAATTTGCCGAAGAGGCGCAGGCCGTGATGCTGGCCGTGCTGGTGCCGTTCACTATCCTGATGCTGGTTTGCATGCCGTGGGTGCTTTACATCGTTGCGCCGGGTTTCGGCAGCACGCCGGAGCGATATGACCTCGCGCTCGAAATGTCGCGCGTCACGTTCCCCTATATTCTTCTTATGTCGCTGACGGCGCTTTTGGGCGGCGTGATGAATTCATTCGACCGCTTCGGCCCCTTTGCCGCCGCGCCGATACTGTTCAATCTGGCGCTGATTTTTGCCATGTTCTGTTTTACGCCGTTTACGGGCACTGTCGGGCATGCCCTGTCATGGGGCGTGCTGCTGGCGGGGGTTTTACAGCTGCTGTGGCTGTTCTGGGCGACGCGCAGGCTTGGTGTGATTTTGAAATGGCGCCGTCCGCGCCTGACGCCGCATATTCGCCAGCTGTTCCGCAAGATGGGGCCTGGGGTTTTTGGCGCGGGCATTGCGCAAATCAATTTGTTCGTGGATATGGTTCTGGCATCGCTGCTGCCGGTCGGGGCGATTTCGTATCTGTACTATGCGGACAGGCTGTACCAGTTGCCGCTGGGTGTTATTGGTATTGCTATTGGCACGGCATTGCTGCCGATGCTGTCGCGGGCGCTGAAATCGGAAGAGCACGAAAACGCGGCGCGTCTTTTCAACAAGGGTATCGAAATCAGCATGATGCTCGCCTTGCCCGCGACGATGGCTTACCTGACGGTCGGGGATACGATTATCGATGTGCTGTTCGTACGCGGCGCCTTTGCCGAGAAAGACGGCGTGCAGGCGGGGTATGTTTTGATTGCCTATACGCTCGGCCTGCCTGCCTTTATTATCAGCCGTGTGTTCAGCACCGTCTTTTTCGCGCATGGGGATACCACGACGCCCGTGAAATACGCCGTGGTCTGCGCCATCATGAACACGATGCTGGCCATTGCGCTTTTGCAATATTTCCAGCACGTCGGCATCGCGCTGGCGACGGGGCTGACCGCCTGGGTCAATCTGTGGCTGCTACTGCGCGGATTGCGGAAAAAGGGAATGGCGCCCTTTGCCAAACGTTCTGTAAAGAGAAGCCTGATTATTCTGGGCGCATCGCTGGCGATGGGGCTGGGTATATGGGCGCAGGAATATTGGCTGATTCCGTGGTTTATGGATAGGGGCGAAGCATGGCGCCTGACGGGTATTGCCCTGTTGGTCGTCAGTGGGGTCGGGGTTTATGGTGCCATTCTGTATGTGGCAGGTATTTTAACGCCGCAAATGGTGAAAGACCTATTCCCAAAACGCAAAAAACAGGACACAATCGGAGACGTCCAGCAGTTTGGACAGTAGAGGAGTTTTAGAATGCGTCAGATTTTCCGCGCCGCCGTTGTCGCAGCCGCTTTGGTCGTCGGTTTCAGCCCCGCGGCGAAGGCCGATACTTTTGTCTGGAAAGACATTCCGCACGGCTACACGATTTCCTTCCCCGACAGCTGGAGCATGCAGACGGAAGACCATCCGTACACGCGCATCCGCGTTGCGGGACCGCTCGCCGAAGAGTTGCCGACGTGCAGCCTGCAAGTGCGCGATGATGGCCGCATCAAAATTTACCCCAAAAAATATGTCGATGAAGCTGTCGCCAATACCCTCGCGCAGGATTATTGGGAAAAAGAAACCGGCCAGCTTCTGAACGCTGAAATCACCGCTTTCTTCTCGCCCGCAAGCCTTGGCGACAAAGGGGATGCCACCGCCATTCAGGTTGCGTTCGACAATAAGGACGAACAGGGCAACCTGATTAAAATGCACGGCGTGATGATTTCCAGCCTCTACAGCGGCAAGCGTTATGTCGGTATTTGCTCTTCGCGCAGCGAAAAATACAACCGCTGGGCAGGGCTGTTCATGAGCATCCTCGACTCCGTGCAGTTCGATGACCGCTATCATCCTTTCCCGACGGGCTACTACCGCAATTTCCTGATGGATGAAAAACTCCATCTGCCGCGCGTCAAGCCGGGTACCGTCAGTGTCAAGAACAAGGTGTTCTTCGGCAAGGACTTCTATATGAACAAATAAGTCACAACGCGATGACATCTTTGTCTTATTGCGGAGAAATGGTCCGGAAACACGATCCGGACCGTTTTCTTTTGAGCCTGTACGAACCGCCCGCCGTGCGCGAGGCGTTGTTCGCCCTTTACGCCTTCAATAACGAAATCGCCAAAACGCGCGAGGTGGTGACGGAAACCCAGCTCGGCCTTATCCGTCTGCAATGGTGGCGCGATGCGCTGGCCGGATACTATGAACGCGGCGCGGTTTTGAAACATCAGGTCTTGGAGCCTTTATGCGCGGTCATCACGCAATACGGCCTGCCGCGCGAAGATTTCGATAGCTTGATGTATGCCCGCGAATTCGACCTTGAAGACCGCCTGCCGTCGAGCCTTGACGGTATGGTCAAATACGCCATTTATACCAATGCGCCGCTGCTGCGCCTTGCGCTCAAGGTATCGGGCGTGGCGGCGGATGCGGCGGATATTGATGCGGCGGCGGCGGCTTATGGCCTGACGGGGCTTTTGCGTGCTGTCCCTGCGCATTTGCGCCAGCGCCGCTGTTACCTGCCCGAAGACAGGCTGCATAAGCAGGAAATCACGGTTTATGACCTTTATGATGGCAGCGCGGTAGGTAAGTTGCCTCCTGTTGTTCTTGCTGTGCTGGATGAAGCGGCAGGGCAGGCAAAAAAATTGCCGCCGACAGCACCGAAATTTTTACGCCGTGCCGTTAAGCTTGCGTGCCTCTATCAGGTGCAGATGCGCAAAAGTGGTGGCGATGTCTTTGCGCAGGCATTGGCTGCGCCGCCCTTTATGCGGGAAATCAGATTGCTTTTTGTTTAGGCAGCCGCCGCCGCAGCAGCCGCTGCGGGCGGGGCAAGGGATTGGGGCAAGGGCGCTTCGGTTTTTTCGTAGATATAGATATCTGTATCGTAAAGCCCGCCAACAGTAGTTTTTTCCCGCGCGCGCCAGTGCGGCATATAAAATGTAGAGCTGACAATTTCAGCGCCGCATTTGAGTTCGTGGTCGAGTTTCGGCTCCAGCTGCGACATGTGCGGGTTTGATAAATAGCAAAGAACGACATCGATATCCTGCATGTCGGATTCGAAAAAATTCTTGTTTTCGAAGGTGACGTTTTTGATTTCAGGGTGCAGCAGCAGCCGCATTTTTGAAAACAGTAAGGGAATAAGCGAGCCTTCAAAGCCGATGATTTTAGCTTGCGGGTAACGTGCAGCGGCGGCAAGGGCAATACCGCCCCAGCCTGAGCCAAGTTCGGCTATCACTTTAGGTGATTTTTGATGAATACAGTTCAGCATCGCCTTGCGTGTCGATTGCGGCGTTGGCATCGGCGATACTTTCATTTTGCGCTGATAGTATTCATTGAAGGCAACGACGGCCAGCATAACGCAGGTCAATACGGCATATATAAACGTAAGCATGGAGAACGGCCTTTCCGGCTTAGGCGGAATATTCCCCATTGTAACACCGGAATGGTCAGCGTTTTCTTAAATGTTTTTTAAACGCTTGTTTTTACGCGGATTTCAGCCACGCGCCCAAATCGTCTAAAGCCCGCTGGCTCATGGCTTTTTTGCGGTCTTTGCTATCGACTTTCTTTTTTCCGGCCTGCAGCAGCGCGGTTTCATCCACGGGCGGAAAAAGGCCGAAATTCACGTTCATCGGCTGGAATGTTTCGGCATTTGCGCCGGTGGTGATGTGGTTCAAAAGCGCCCCCATCGCCGTTGTGGCAGGCGGCGGTGCGATGTCTTTGCCCAGTGCTTCGGCGGCGGCGAAACGTCCTGCCATCAACCCGACGGCCGCGCTTTCGACATATCCCTCGCAGCCTGTAATTTGCCCTGCAAAGCGCAGGCGCGGCATGGCTTTCAGGCGCAGCACGCCATCCAGCAGTTTCGGGCTGTTGATAAATGTATTGCGGTGAATACCGCCAAGACGCGCGAATTCCGCATTCTCAAGCCCGGGTATCATGCGGAAGATGCGCTGCTGCTCGCCGTATTTCAATTTGGTCTGAAAGCCGACCATATTGTAAAGTGTGCCGAGCGCATTGTCTTGCCGCAGCTGCACCACAGCCCACGGACGCGGAAATTCGGTGGCGCGCGGATTGATAAGCCCGACGGCTTTCATCGGTCCCCAGCGCAGGGTATCCGCCCCGCGCTCCGCCATCACTTCAATCGGCAGGCAGCCTTCGAAATAGGGCGTGCTTTTTTCCCACTCCTTGAATTCGGTTTTTTCGGCGGCCAGCAGGGCCTCGATGAAATCGTAGTATTCTTTTTTCTCCATCGGGCAGTTGATGTAGTCTTTGCCCGTGCCGCCGGGGCCCGGTTTGTCGTAGCGGGATTGATACCATGCCACGTCGAAATTGATACTTTCCGTGAAAACAATCGGGGCGATAGCATCAAAAAACGCCAAATGGTCTTCGTTGGTCAGCTTGCCAATCGCATCGGTGAGTGCGGGGGAGGTCAGGGGGCCCGTCGCGATAATGACGCTGTCCCATTCTGCGGGCGGCAATCCGGCAACCTCGCCGCGCTCGACAGTGATATTCGCGTGGGCGGCAAGGCGCGCGGTGACCTCCGCGGAAAAAGCATCGCGGTCAACGGCAAGCGCGGAGCCAGCGGGTACTTTATGTTTGTCGCCTGCCGACATGATGATGGAATTCGCGCGGCGCATTTCTTCGTGCAGCAGGCCGACGGCGTTATTTTCCCAATCATCCGAGCGGAAGGAGTTGGAACAGACAAGCTCGGCAAAGTTTTCGGTGTGGTGCGCATCCGTTTTGCGCACAGGGCGCATTTCGTGCAGCACGACCTTGACGCCGGCTTCGGCGATTTGCCATGCCGCTTCGGAACCGGCCATGCCGCCGCCAATGATGTGAACGGTTTTTGTCATACCGGTTATTCTCCCGCTTCGTCAAAACGCGGAAATTGTTCGGGGCAAAGTGCCGTATCCCGCATGTAGTTGTCGTATGAATCGATGTCGGCCTGTTTTTGTCTTCGGATTTGCGTCATGCGCGCATATATCGGGGGCAGGGTTTCGGCAATTTTTTTGGCCAGTTTGGCGTATTCTTCTTCCATCTGGTGCGCGGGGAACGGTCCCGTCGGGCGCATGCCGGAGACTGCTTTTTCAAGCGCCTTGCGGGCATCAAGCGCATAGCCTTCGAGCATTTTCAGGTCGGTTTTTTCATGCCGTTTTTCATGCGCCATGGTGGCACTGTATCGGCAGCCCATCAACTTGAAATCCTCGGCAATGAAAATGGTGTTTTCATAGACGATGTTATAATGAAATTCCCGCGGCATGAAACATGTCGTGCCGGATGTTTTATTGTCACGGCGTAAAAAGGGCATGCTGTAGGAAGTTTTAATCTGGCTGCGGTTAAGCCCGCCGACCATCCAATGCGCTTCGGTTGCGAAAATATTGTCATCGCCACCGGCCTTGATATCCGCAGTGCGGATTTCATCCGTCAGCTGGCGCGATGTGATATTTTTCTCAACTGGGTTTTGCTTGTGTTCAAAATGCACATACACTGCCACAGGCGCGGCGGGCGGGCATTCTTGCGCGAAGGCGTCAGAGGCCGCGGTTATTAACGAAAAAATAACGGCGGCAAGGCGCAGGGCGTTTTTGGTTTGCATGTGTATTTACCTTACGTCTGGCGGGGCGTCAGGGGCGGATGGTGATGGGCGTTTTATCCGCAATCAATTCCCACATTTCTTTAATTTCCTTGTCCGAAACGGCGATGCAGCCGTTCGTCCAGTCGGATTTGGTATTGTACTTCCACCACATCCATCCTTTGCCGTTGGGCATGCCGTGGATGAAAATATCACCGCCCGGTTTGTGCCCGCGCTTTTTGGCTTCGGCGCGGTCTTTGTTGCTGGGGTAGGAAATGCGCAGCGACAGATGGAAATCGCTGTTGGGGTTGCGCGCGTTGATGAAATATTTTCCCTCTGGCGTGCGGTTGTCACCCTCGAACTGTTTGTGGCCGACAGGGTTTTTGCCAAGCGCGATGCGATAACTGCGCACGACGTTGCCGTATTTGTCGAGCAGTTCCATCCGGCGCTCGCTCTTGAATACCTGTATTTCTGTCACTGCCTGCGGTTCGGGCGCCATGCCGGGCGGCGGCTTGAGGCTCAGCGCGCTTTGTACGGGCAGCAGCCATAGAAATAGGCTCGTAAAAATTATGATAAATAGCGTGCTTTTTGTCATGGCGACAGAATAACGCCGTTTATTAAAAAATAAACACGCTTTTGCAGCCAAAGGCCAAGATTTACACAGGTTGCGCGGGCATGGGCATACGCGCGCGGCGGCCTAATAAAAACAGCGCCATAGCCCCGTTGCTGAAGACCAGAACGGCCGGATACAGCCATGTGGAGACCGTATAATTTTCAATCGCCAGCAAGGTCAGGAAAGCACCGAGCGAGCCGATGCTGTAGCTCAGCGCCGATTCAGACTGCGGCTTTGTCCAGGATTTGCGCACGGTCGGCAGGTATCCGACGGTATCGATAAGGCAAACCAGCACCACCGACCACACGGGCGTTTTGGTCAAAACCCATAGCGGTATGGCCAGCAGCGCCACGCAAAGCGTCATCCAGTCCGCGCGGGTGATATTGCGCTCCCCGCGGAACAAGCTGATACCGACCAGCATAAAGCAAGTCGCGGCGCCAAAACCGCGCGCCCATGCGCCCGCACCGGCGCCTTCGGCAAATTGCGCCGCAAAGCCGATGGAGGAAATGACGCCCCAGATAAACCATGAAAAAGCATGCGGGCGCGTTTTGCCGCGCCAGATGCTGGTGAAATACGTCACCCGCGCTGCCAGCATGGCCGCAACGGAAAGAAGCCCGAAGATAACCGTAAAGCTCATGATATCGGGCTTCTTTCCATTCTCTTGATTAGAAACGCAGAATCTTCGCGACTTCGACTTGCTCAAGCGCGTCGATGGCGGCGAGGATTTTGGCATCAACCGAAGTATCGACCGAAATCAGCGCAATCGCCATGTTCTTGCCCGGAATGCGGCCGAGGTTGAAATCGGCGATGTTGACATTGGCATTGCCAAGCAACGTACCGACTGCACCGACGAGACCCGGTTTGTCGAGGTTTTTGATAAACAGCATCTCGCCGTCCAGCTGCGCTTCGACGGGGACGTTGTCCACGGCGACAAGGCGCGGCTGCTCGCCGCTGAAAATCGTGCCAGCCACGCTATGGCTGCCCGATTTGCCCGTGACGGTGACGCGCACGAGTGTCAGGAAATCCTTGCTCTTCTCGCGTTTGGTTTCGGCAACTGTCATGCCGCGTTCTTTGGCGCGGGCAGGGGCGGAAACGATGTTCACACCCTCCATCGACGGCTTCAGGAAACCGGCCAGCACCAGCGCCGTCAGCGGGCGGGTGTTGAGACCGGCGACGAGGCCTTCGTATTCAATCTGGATTTCCTGCGTGTCGGCCTCTGCCAGCTGCCCCGCGAAGCTGCCGAGCTGCTCGGCAAGTTTCATGTAGGGTTTCAGCTTCGGCGCGTCTTCTGCCGAAACGGAGGGCATGTTGACCGCATTCGCAACAGCGCCCTGCAGCAGGAAATCCGCCATTTGCTCTGCCACTTGCAGCGCGACGTTTTCCTGCGCCTCGACGGTCGATGCGCCAAGGTGCGGGGTGCAGATGACGTTTTCGTGACCGAACAGCGGGTTGGCTTTTGCCGGTTCTTCTTCGAACACGTCAAGCGCCGCACCTGCGACATGGCCGCTGTCGAGGGCTTCTTTCAAATCCGCCTCGACAATCAAGCCGCCGCGTGCGCAGTTAATCAGGCGCACGCCTTTTTTCATTTTCGCAATCGCTGCTTTGTTGATGATGCCGCGGGTGCTGTCGGTCATGGGGGTGTGCAGGGTGATGAAATCGGCGCGGGTCAGCACGTCTTCCAGTTCTGCTTTTTCAACGCCCAGCTCAACCGCGCGTTCAGCGGAAAGGAAGGGGTCGAACGCCACGACTTTCATTTTCAGCCCCAGTGCACGGTCGGCAACGATGGCGCCGATGTTGCCGCAGCCGATAACGCCCAGCGTCTTGCCGAAAAGTTCCTGCCCCATGTATTTGGATTTTTCCCATTTGCCCGCATGGGTGGAGGCATTGGCCTGCGGGATTTGACGTGCGAGGGACATCAGCATGGCGATGGTGTGCTCCGCCGTGGTGATGGAATTGCCAAACGGGGTGTTCATGACCACAACGCCCGTTGCCGTCGCTGCGGGGACATCGACGTTATCAACGCCGATACCGGCACGGCCGATGACTTTCAGGTTCTTTGCAGCTTTCAGAATGTCCGCCGTAACCTTGGTGGAGGAGCGGATGGCAAGACCATCTACATCGTTCAGCGCGGAGACCAGCTCTTCGGGTTTCAGGTCGGTTTTGACAATGACCTCAACGCCGCGGTTTTTGAAAATCGCTTCGGCCTGCGGGCTCATTTTATCGCTGATAAGGACTTTGGGTTTGTTGGCGGTCATGGTTGCACACTCCTCGGTAACACGCTTTTTTGTTGTTTGCTGCGCAGCAGTATAGCGCGGGTTTTGAAAACGTAAAATGCCCCGAAGCGTTGTGGTGCAGGTTTTTATTGACCGCGCCGTCAAAATGGGGTACATTTATACCATATCTTAACCGCCCGAGCACAGGGGATGCCATGACGCCGCAAACGACGCCAGACATCACGCCGCCGCCCTTCCTGACCGAAGGGGCTACAATCCATTTTACAGGCGACTCAGAAGACTGGCGTGTTAAAGGCGCAGACAGGCACGCCTGGCAGGTCGAGGCCATCAAGACCGACCAAAGACGTCACGATGAGGCACCGAAGCTTTACGTCACCCTGCGCAGTATCGGCCGCATGGAAGGCCTCGCCTTTATGACTGTGCCTTATGATGCGGATACCATGCAGGTCACGCCCGTGCCGCCAAAACCGCAAATTGTTTTTCCCGCTGCGGGGTCTGAAGTTTTTATCCGCGAAAGCGACGACCCGGCCCATCCGCACCCGCGCGACGGGCTGTGGGAAGTCAGCAAATCTTTCAACAAGGTTGCCGAAGATGGGCGCGAAAAATTGCACCTGTCGCTGAAAAGCGTCGGTCGCAAGAATGTCGCCTTTCTGAATGTCGCTTTTAACCCCGCCACCATGAAACCGGTGATGCCGGCCTATATGGAAGATGCCGCATGGCATGCAACCGCGCAGCGCGATGTCGGGGTTTTTAAGATGGCCAGCATTAAAAAGAGAAACGCGGCACCGTAAGGGCGCCGCGTTTTCTTTATCGCGTATCCAAGCGGTATAAATTACGCCGCTTTCGCTGCCAGCTCCGCCTTGACGGATTGGTAAGCCCAATCAATCCACGGCAGCACAGCTTCGATATCGGCGGTTTCAACCGTTGCACCGCCCCAAATGCGGAAGGACGGCGGTGCGTCGCGGTGGTTGGCGACTTCGAAGGCGATGCCTTCTTTGTCGAGCAGCTTTTCAGCCGCCTTGATAACTTTTGCCTGCGCATCGTCATCAAGGCTGGCCAGCCAGGGGTCAACCACCTTGAAGCAGATGGAGGTGTTGGAGCGGATAGCCGCAGAAGACGGCAGGAATTCCGCCCAGTCGGTTTTTTCAATCCATTTTTCAACGGCCGCAAGGTTTGCTTGCGTACGTTTCAAAAGCGCGGGCAGACCGCCCAGTTTTTCCGCCCAGACCAGCGCATCAAGGCAATCCTCGACCGCCAGCATGGAGGGGGTATTGATGGTTTTGCCCTCGAACGGCTCGTCAAACAGTTTGCCGCCTTTGGTCAGACGGAACAGTTTGGGCATCGGCCACGCGGGCGTGTAGGATTCAAGGCGTTCTACCGCGCGGGGCGACAGCGCCAGCATGCCGTGCGCTGCTTCGCCGCCCAGAACTTTTTGCCACGACCACGTTACAACGTCCAGCTTGTCCCACGGCATATCCATGGCGAAAACGGCGGATGTCGCATCGCAAATCATCAGGCCTTTGCGGTCAGGTTTAATCCAGTCCGCGTTCGGTACTTTCACGCCGGACGTGGTGCCGTTCCATGTGAAAACGACGTCGCGGTCGGTATCGACTTTGGAAAGGTCAACGATTTCGCCAAAGGGCGCTTCGAACGTGCGCACGTCCGCGAGTTTCAATTGCTTGGTGATGTCGGTAATCCAGGTTTTGCCGAAAACTTCCCAGCCGAGCGCATCCACGCCGCGCGCGCCCAGAAGCGACCACATGGCCATTTCCATCGCGCCCGTATCGGATGCGGGCACCAGTGCCAGTTTCCAGCCCGCGGGCATGCCGAGAATGGATTTGGATTTTTCAATCACATCCACAATGCGCTTCACGCCAACCGGCGCGCGGTGAGAGCGGCCATAAAGCCCGCCGGAGAGTGCGGAGACAGACCAGCCCGGACGCTTGGCGCAGGGGCCGGAAGAAAAATTCGGGTTGGCGGGCTTGGTCGTGGGACGTTGCAGCGTCATGGCACACTCTTCTTGTGTAAGGGGGTTGGGGTTCTTGTCATTTGTGGTTGTTTTGGCCGTGGCGGGGATTTATGCTCCCATCGTCAAGCGGCCGCAGTCATTATTCTCCGGCCTACCAGCCACGTCAACGGATTTCAGGAAAATGGCCATAGAAACAGTCGTTACAATCGTTGCGGGCGCGGAGGGCGGGCTGAAAACCGCGGATGAAAACCGCCTTGCCGCCGACATCAAAAGCCTTGGGGTGGAGCGTTTGCGCACCGACTGGCTGGCCTCCGGCCGCGCGCTTGATATTATCGCGAGCGGGAATAGTGCGCAGCTGACCGCGGACTTGCGCCAAAAATTACAAAATGCGGGCCCGTTTGATATTTTTATTCAACCCCTCGACGATGACCGCCGCAAGGGGCTTTTGCTGGCCGATATGGACGCGACGATGGTGGAGGGGGAAACGCTGGACGATTTGGCCGCGCACCTGAACCTCAAAGACAAAATCGCCCCGATTACGGCGCAGGCCATGCGGGGGGAGCTGGATTTCGCTGAAGCCCTCAGGCTGCGAGTCGGCCTTTTGAAAGGTCTGCCTGTATCCGCCCTGTTTGAAACGCTGGAGGGGATGCGTTATTCCAAGGGCGCGGCCAGCCTTGTTAAAACCATGGGGCGCTATGGCGCGAAATGTGTTTTGATTTCGGGCGGGTTCGATATTTTTACGCGTCATGTCGCGGGGGTTTTGGGTTTTTACCGCAACATCGGCAACCGTCTTGAAATCGAGAATGACAGGCTGACCGGTAACGTCCTGCTGCCCATCGTTGATAAAGACACCAAGCGCCGCACGCTTTTTGAAGAAACGGAAAAACTCGGCCTTACGCCTGCGCGCACCATGGCGGTCGGTGATGGTGCGAATGATATTCCGATGCTGGAGGCTGCGGGCGCGGGGGTCGGTTATTTCGGCAAGCCTGCGGTGCAGGCCGCAACGCCGCATCAGGTGCGTCATACCGACCTGACGGCGCTTTTGTACATGCAGGGGTATCGCAAGGAATTTATACTTGCGGGATAAATTTGCGGCGGCGGATAAGCGGCGCCAGCTCCACCATTAAAATCGCCGCGATAATCAGCGCGCATCCCGCCATGCCTGTTGCTGAAATCCGCTCGTTCAAAAGGATATATCCGCCGATAGCGGCAAAAACGGATTCAGAACTGAGGATGACAGCGGTATCGGATGGCGGGGCGTATTGCTGCGCGACCATTTGCAACGTATAGGCAATACCGCCCGAGGCGATACCTGCATAAAGCAGCGCAGGTAAAGCGTCCTGCAAGCCGGAGAGCGTAGGGGATTCAAACGCGAAAACCCCGCATAACGCCGCCATCGTGACCGCGCCATATTGCAGGCAGGAAATCTGCAGCGGGCTTTTGCTGCGCGCCATCAACCGGCCAACCAGCACGACATGCAGCGCAAAGAATACGGCGCAAAGCAACACTTGCGCATCGCCCCAGCCAAAACCATAGACGCCGCCATCGTGACCGCGCCATATTGCAGGCAGGAAATCTGCAGCGGGCTTTTGCTGCGCGCCATCA
>DQGU01000064.1:462-588 GCA_003524565.1 Rhodospirillaceae bacterium | reverse complement strand
ATATGTACCCATGACGCAAAGCGCGACAGCGGGAAGGATGATGGCCGGAATTTTCTGGCGGAACAGTGCAAAGCAGATAAGAGGCACGAAGACAACGTAAAGCCCCGTTAAAAATCCCGCATTGGT
>DQGU01000064.1:0-201 GCA_003524565.1 Rhodospirillaceae bacterium | reverse complement strand
AGATGTGGTGGCCAGCCCCGTTTGCTGCAAAATGACGCCGCCTGTGAATACGGTGCAAAGCGCGAAGAGCATCTGGGCGATGTTGCTCTTTTCAATTTTATCGCGCGCGGCATTCTGGCGTTCGCGTAGCGCCAGCGGCAGCGTTACGATAAAAGACAGAAAAAATCGACCCGCGACAAAAGTCAGGGGGCCGATATATAA
>DQGU01000223.1 GCA_003524565.1 Rhodospirillaceae bacterium | reverse complement strand
GGAGGCTTACCTGAATAGCCTGCGCACGCTCAAGGCACGTTTCACGCAAACCGACAGCAGCGGCAAAAAACTCAGCGGTGATTTCCTGCTGAAACGCCCCGGCCGCATGCGTTTTCAATACGACCCACCGATGACCGATTTCATCGTCGCGGATGGTACCTTTGTTTATTACTATGACGGCCAGATGAAACAGCAAAGCAGCGCGCCTATCGGCCGCTCGCTTGCCAATTTCTTTTTGCGCAGCGATATCGGCTTTACCAAAGACCTGCGTATCGAAAGCGTGCAGCGCGATGAAGCGGGCAAACTCGCCATCACCCTGACGCAGGAGAAAGACCCGCTGGCGGGTTCTATCACCCTCTTGTTCCATGTCGCGGCGGATGGCGCGCTGATGCTGGCGGGCTGGCATGTGCTCGACCCGCAGGGGCTGACCACGGACGTCACGCTTGAAAACCCGCAATCGGGAATCAAGCTCGACAATAATATGTTCCATTATTACGACCCGCAGCAGGGTAAACCCCGTTACAACTAATCACAACACATTGATTATAAACGGTTATTTTCGTTTTCTTGAAAGATTACGAAAATCTGGTGTAGAATATAGGTACATAAATTAACACTGCGTTAACTTTTCTTTTACGAGGGGAAGAGGTCGTTATGGCGGAGACCGCACAACAAGAACAAAAAGCCACCGAAACCACGGGGGCAGAAGTCGAAACCAAAGGGACGCAAGTCGATACCGCAGGCGCGCCCGACGACATCCGCGATGATGAAACATTCGAAGGCTTGACCAGCGCCGATGCAGGCCCCGCCTCCACCACGCCCGAAAGCACACCTGAAAATAATGCCGCGCCGGTAACGCCGCCGCCTGAGCAGGCCGCCGCCGCACCGCAAAACGACAGCGCCGCCGAAGAAACACCCGCCCCGCCCCGCGCCAAAGCGCCGGCTGCCGCAACGCCCGAAGACGAAGAAGAGGGTGCGGATGGCGCCAAGAAAAAGAAATCCAAATTCCTGAACGACGAATACCAACAGATGATCTACCGCAAAATCTGGAAGGTAGACGAGATTGATCCGGAAGTCGCCAAAGTCATCGACAACCTGAAATACGATAACAAAAAAGGCGTGATGACCTTTGAAACGCCCGCGGGCGATGTCAAATGGGGCGTCGATAGCCATGGCCGCGAATTCATCGGCCGCCGCGGCCTGTTCAGCGGCATGACGCAAGACCTTGCCGATGCAGAAATGACTTTGGCCGCTGCGCGCGGCTGGAAAGGCGTTTCCGTGCATGGCCGTGAATCCACGAAGGAAATGCTGTGGCTGGCTGCGCAGCGTCAAGGCCTCAACGTCAGCAACTTCGTGCCCAAAGAAACATCCGAAGTTTATAAAATCTGGAAAAAAGAGAGCGAAGAGCTCAGCGGCGTTATGAATGCCGGAACGCCGGCGGCACCGAAAGACGAAGCGAAGCCTGCAGAAAACAAAGCAGACGCGCCCGAAGCTGCTGCGCCCACGGCTGAAGAGCCTGCTGCGCCTGCAGCTGCTGAAGCGACAGCTGAAGAGCCCGCTGCACCCGCAACCGCAGAAGCGACAGCTGAAGAGCCTGCTGCACCCGTAGCTGCTGAAGCAACGGCTGAAGAACCTGCCGCACCTGCAACTGCCGAAGCGACAGCTGAAGAGCCCGCTGCACCTGCAGCTGCTGAAGCGACAGCTGAAGAGCCCGCTGCACCCGCAACCGCAGAAGCAACAGCTGAAGAACCCGCTGCACCCGCAACGGCCGAAGCGACAGCTGAAGAGCCTGCTGCACCTGCAACTGCCGAAGCAACGGCTGAAGAGCCTGCTGCACCTGCAACAACTGAAGCAACGACCGAAGAGCCTGCTGCGCCTGAAGTCGCGCAAGCAGAGCCAGAGAAGCCGACAACACCCGTTGTCAGCAAATTCGGTGCAGTCGAAACACCGCCGCCCGCCACTGACGACCCATGGGAAAACCCGCCGCAGGACGAACCCGCAGCTGCAATTGAAAAACCCGCCGGTCACGATGACCCGTACAGCAAGGAATCTCTGGCTGCACGCGGCATGGTCAACCCGCTGCCCGCAGGCGACGCAAAATACGAAGCCTGGGAGAAGAAAAAGGAAGGCATCAACCGTGCCGACTATTCCGGCTGGGAGCAAGACTACCGCGACGCGGCCTCGGTCGAGCGCCTGAGCCAAAGCGCGGCGGAAGCAAAATCGCCCGCACATGCCGAAGGCATCACGAAACTGCAAGACGCGCTGAAGTCGGGCAAAATCGCCATCAGCGACTCCTTCGACCGCCTGGCTATCAGCAAAGTCGATACGCCCGCAGGCTATCAGCAAGCGGCTGACTACTTCCAGAAAAAGGCCGGCGGCGCCGACCTTGGCCTGCCGAAAGTGGAAGCGCCGGCAGAAACGCAAACATCCAGCCAGCGTCCGCGCAACAAAGGCAACGCCCCCAGCTAAGCCGCAAAAGGCCTTCAAAACTTGACTTTTTCGAGCCTTCCCCTATTTTGGCGGAAGGCTCGAAGCTTTTATAAACCTTCCCATCCACCCCGCCGCGGCCCTTCATGAACGACAAAACCACAGCGCCCGATACGCCCGCCGCCCTTCACGCCCGTATTGTGTCGGTGGAAGATGTCATGAGCGATACGCGCATCCTGCGGCTTGAGTTGGCGCAGCGCCAGCCGTTCAAATTCCGCGCGGGGCAATATGCGCATCTGCGCCTGGGCGACTGGCCGGCGCGCCCCTATTCCATCGCCAGCGCGCCCGGCGACGATTTCATCGAATTTCATATCAGGAGCGCAGGGCAAGGCGGGCTCAGCGATGCGCTGACCAGCGAAACGCGCCCGGGCAGCGAAATTATCATCGAAGGCCCCTTTGGCCATAGCTACTGGCGCGGCGGTGCGCGGCCGCTACTGGCGCTGGCGGGCGGGCTGGGCGTTGCGCCCGTCAAATCGATACTGGAGGCGCATCTGGCCACCGCAGGCGCGGCCCCCTGTCATCTTTACTGGGGCGTGCGCAGCGAGGAGCAGCTTTACCTCGACCGCCATTTCCGCGTGCTGGGACAGAAGCATCCGCATTTCAGCTATATTCCGGTCTTATCCGATGCGGCAGTTGATGCGCGTCTGCGGCGCGGTTTCGTCAGCGATGCACTGGCCGAAGATTTTTCGCATATCGGCGATTTCGACATATACCTTGCAGGCCCGCCGCCGATGGTGGCGGCAACCCTGCCCGCACTTCTGGATTTGGGTGCGGACAAAGAGCGTATTTTCAGCGATGCCTGGCAATCCAAAGAAGCCACGGTAAAAGAAGACACCGCAAAAGAAGGGAAGGCACCATGACCGGATATGTATTTCCGCCTGCGCCGCCCCCCTTCCTGCCCGTTGCCGGACGGCGCGAAGTATTCCCCGTGCGCCGTATTTTTTGCGTGGGGCAGAATTACGCCCTGCACGCAGCCGAAATGGGCGCGAAGGCCGGCACGGCAGAAGGCATCCCCGTTTTCTTCATGAAGCCCGCCGACAGCCTTGCGCATGACGGCGACATCATCCCCTACCCGCCGCAAACGGCATCGCTGCACCATGAAGTAGAACTGGTCGCGGCGCTGGGCATGGGTGGGGCAGATATTCCGGAGCAAAGCGCGATGGAGCATGTTTTTGGCTATACCGTGGGGCTCGACCTCACCCGCCGCGATTTGCAAAAACTGGCCAAAGATGGCGGCAAGCCGTGGGACCTTGCCAAGGGTTTCGACCACGCCACCCCCTGCGGCCTTTTGATACCCGCAGGCGCGTCGCAAACGCCGCCGCAGGGCGCCATCCAGCTTTCCGTCAATGGTGACCTCCGGCAGGACGGGCAGCTGTCGGACATGATATGGCCGCTGCCGCGCCTGATTGCGATTTTGTCGCGTTTTATCACCCTGCAGCCCGGCGATATCCTGCTGAGCGGAACGCCCGCTGGCGTCGGCGCGCTTGAAAGCGGCGACAAGGTGGATGCGCATATCGACGGTATTGGTGATTTGTCGGTGACCATTCGCTGACAGGCGTTTTAAAGGGCGACATTTAACGAAACGGGGCTGGCAATACCGCCCCCGAAACAGGTATAATCAGCCCCATGATTGGCACCGATATCGAACATCTGATGAAACTGCTGGCACGCCTGCCGGGCATGGGGCCGCGCTCCGCCCGCCGTGCGGCGCTGCATCTTTTGAAAAACCGCGAAAGCCTGATGCTGCCGCTGTCGCAGGCGCTTGGCCGCGCGGCGGAGGTCATCACGGAATGTCCGGAATGCCACAACCTCGACACCTGCGCCCCTTGCGCGATTTGCACGGACAGCACGCGCGACCGCAGCCTGATGTGCGTGGTCGAGGATATATCCGACCTTTGGGCGATTGAAAAAACCGGCTCTTTCCGTGGATATTACCATGTGCTGGGCGGCACGCTGTCGGCACTTGACGGCATCACGCCCGAAGACCTTTCCATTCCGCACCTGACGCGCCGCGCGGCGGACGATGCCGTGCGCGAAGTTATTCTGGCGCTGAACGCCACCATCGACGGGCAGACGACCGCGCATTACATCGCAGACTGCCTGCAATCCTGCAATGTCGGCATCAGCCAGCTGGCGCATGGCGTGCCCATCGGCGGGCAAATCGATTATCTTGACGACGGCACGCTATCGACGGCGCTGCGCGCGCGAAAGTCCGTGTGATGCAGGATTTCAGCCATATCGATACCTGGGTCTTCGACCTCGACAATACGCTTTACGATGCGGAGAGGCATATCTTCGACCTCGTCGCGACGCGCATGACGGATTTTGTCGCGGACTTCCTCAAGACCGACAAAGAAGAAGCCGCCCGCCTGCGCAAGCATTACTACAAAACCTACGGCACCACGCTGCGCGGGCTGATGACGGAACACAACCTCGACCCGTCCGATTTTCTGACCTATGTGCATGATATAGATTATGCGCTGGTCGAGCCTTGCACGATTACGCAAGGCGGCCTGACGCGCCTGCCCGGCCGCAAGGTCGTTTTCACCAACGCGCCTAAGCATTTCGCGCTCCGGATGATTGACCACCTTGGCATCGCGGGGCATTTCGACGGCGTATTCGCCATCGAAGACGCCGGATACTGGCCAAAGCCACAGATGGACACCTATCACACTTTTCTGTACCGCCACGGCGTCAACCCGAAAACCGCCTGCATGTTCGAGGATATGGAGATAAACCTCAAACCCGCGCATGATTTGGGCATGACCACCGTCTGGCTGCACGGCACAGAGCAAAACGCCCCCGCCGATGACCTGCATATTCACCACCGCGCCGACCGTCTGACCGCGTGGTTCGAACAGAAATTCAAATAACAACAAACAATCACCGCAAGAGGGATAACATGTCCGAGTTTCAGGAACTGGAAACAAGCATCAACACCGTATGGGAACAAAAAGATTCCCTGACCGACAAAACGCGTATTCTGGGCAAAAAAACCGTCGAAGAGATTATGGCGCTGATGAACGCGGGCGCGCTGCGCGTGGCGGAGAAAAAAGACGGCGCATGGCATGTCAATCAATGGGTGAAAAAAGCCATCCTGCTGTCGTTCCGCTTCAATGACAACAGTATCATTCCGGGCGGCCCCGGCCCTGCGCCGTGGTTTGACAAAGTGCCGTCGCGTTTTGCCGGCATGGACGATGCCGCGTTTCGCGCCGCGGGTTTCCGCGCCGTGCCCGGCTGCTTCGTGCGCCAATCCGCCTTTATCGCGCCGAAAGTCGTTTTGATGCCGTCTTTTGTCAACGTCGGCGCCTATGTCGATGAAGGCACGATGGTCGATACATGGGCGACCATCGGCTCCTGCGCGCAAATCGGCAAGAACTGCCATATCTCTGGCGGCGTCGGCATCGGCGGCGTCTTGGAGCCGCTGCAGGCGGGCCCCGTGATTATCGAAGACAACTGCTTCATCGGCGCGCGCGCCGAGGTCGCCGAGGGTGTGATTGTCGAAGAAGGCTCCGTTCTTTCCATGGGCGTTTACCTTGGCGCCTCGACCAAAATCATCGACCGTGCGACGGGCGAGGTTTTCATGGGCCGCGTGCCCGCCTATTCGGTCGTGGTATCGGGCACCCTGCCCGGCAAGCCGCTGCCCGACGGCACGCCCGGCCCCTCGCTTTATTGCGCGGTTATCGTCAAGCGCGTGGATGAAAAAACACGCAGCAAGACCTCTATCAACGACCTCCTGCGCGAGTAAGCATCATGAGCGCCGCCGAAAAGAATCCTGTTGAAATCCTGCAAGGGCTGCTGCGCTGCCCGAGCGTGACACCGGCGGAGGGCGGCGCGCTCGACCTTCTTGAAGGCCTTCTCACCAAGGCAGGGTTTGTTTGCCACCGCCTGAAATTCTCCGACGTTGATACGCCGGACGTGGATAACCTCTACGCCCGCTGGGGCACCGCTGCGCCGCATTTCTGCTTCGCCGGGCATACCGATGTTGTGCCCGTTGGTGACGTCGCAGGCTGGAGTTTCGACCCCTTCGGCGGTGAAGTGAAAGACGGCTATGTCTGCGGCCGCGGCGCGGCCGATATGAAAGGCCCTATCGCCTGCTTTGTTTCCGCCGTTTTGCGCTTTCTTGACGAACACAAACCGCAGGGCTCCATCAGCTTTTTGATTACGGGCGACGAAGAAGGCCCCTCCATCAACGGCACGCCCAAAATGCTGAAGTGGCTGGAAGAACACGGCGAGAAAATAGATTTCTGTCTGGTGGGCGAGCCCACATCGCGCGAAAAGCTTGGCGATATGATTAAAATCGGCCGCCGCGGGACGTTCACGGGCTATCTGACAGTGGACGGCAAACAGGGGCATGTCGCCTATCCGCATCTGGCCGACAACCCCGTGCCGAAACTGGTCAAACTGCTGGCGGCGCTTGACGCGCTGGTGCTGGATACGGGCAACGAACATTTCCAGCCCTCCAACCTTGAAACCGTGAATATTGATATTGGCAACAAGGCGGAAAACGTTATCCCCGCGCGCGCCCGCGCGACGTTCAATATCCGCTTCAACAGCCATTGGAACGGTAAAACGCTGGAGGCGAAAATCCGCGAAACGCTGGAGGCGACGAACGTCCCCTACAAGCTCGATATTCGCGTCGGCGGGGAGAGTTTTTATACCGCCCCCGGCCAACATTCGGATTTGATTGTGGAGACCATCCGCAAACACACCGGCCGCACGCCGGAGCTCAGCACCTCCGGCGGCACGTCGGATGCGCGCTATATCAAAAACCACTGCCCCGTTATCGAGTTCGGCATCGTAGGTGAGACCATGCATAAAACCGACGAGCGCGTGGCCGTTTCCGACATGCACGCGCTCGCCGATATTTATCTCGATATCCTCAAGGGCTGGTTCCGCGTCTAAACGCCCCTCCGCCCCCTTACCGTCTCCGCAGCTGCGATTTTATTCGCAGCGGCAGGAGTCGTAGTGCGTGTAACCGCCCGTTGCCGGATAGGAACATGCCGCCTGTGAGCCAGCGCTCGAGCAGGTCGTGCCTGCCGTGTTGCTGAGCGCGATACCATAGGGGCCGTGACCCGTGGTTTTCGGCACCCACTGATAGCTGACAGGACCGCAGTTGTCGCTGGTCGTGTACCAATCACCCCATGCGGGCGGCGTGGCCGCGCAGTTCCAGTCGCGGCGGCGCTGGATAACGCCGACCTGACCGTCAGGGCAGGCCTGCGTACCGGTTTCAATCAGGCTGGTATTGCAAGCGCAGCTGTTGTTACCCGTATCTGCCCATGCTGTGTAACCGGGGCAGGACGTAAAGCGCTCCTGCTCCTTGGTGCCGGTGTAGCCCGAGCCACAAGACACCCACTGCGTGGAGCGGACACCCGCGGTGCAGCTGCAGCAATCCGAACCCGGAACGGCAGAGTAAGCCGTATAGACACCGGCTTGCGGCCCCGTGCACGTCCAGTCGCGATAACGTTTGGGCGACTGACCCGCCGGGCAGGCATAACCCGCCGGATAGTTGAAGGGCGATTGCTGGCATGTACGCGTTTCAGGGGCGCCCGCAAGGTTCACGCAAGCGCAGCCGCTTGAGTCAATCGGGCCGTATGTTTCCGCACCGTCCGGACAGGTGCGCGAGAAGGGACGCGTTGCCGTGCCGCTCCAGCCCGCCGCGGGGCCGCCGAAAACGCTGTTGCAGGCGACGTTGACAATCTGGTTGTTCACCGCCGCGCAGTTGCACGAGCCCGTCGAGCTTTGCAGTGTCCAGTTACCGTTGGTGCAACGATAGGTGCGGCGGAAAGAGGCGCCGAACACATCCGTCTGGTAAACTTGGCCGGTGATGCCCGAGGGAATAAACGCCTGCTGCCACACACCGCTGACCTGGCACATGTTGACCGTAATCGGCGCACAGCCGGTAACGGCATCGCAGGTCAGGGTGCCATCCGCGGCAACGCCGCGCAAAATGCGGCCTGCGGGGCAGCGAATGTCTTCGTTACCCGTACCGCAAACAGCCTGCCCGTAGGCATAGCCGATAACATAGGGGCGCGCGGGGTCATAAGACGGATGCGCAGGGTTGTTACATTGCAGCGCCGCCGTAGGCGGGTTTGTGTCGCCGCCGCCGATGGAATCGACCATGAAGCAATCGCCGCCCGTGGGGTTGCAAATCTGGCGCGCCAGCAGGTTTTCACTGGCGCGCACATCGCCCACCACATGCACAGGCGCACCCGGAGAGCTGACGCCTACGCCCACACGGCCGCCCGCACCCACGTCAATCAAATCGACGATATCGGTGCTGGTCGCGCCCGTGACGCGCCAAAGCGGCGTTTCAACAGAGGCATAGTAGCGCATATAGTCATCGTAATGGCGCGTGTTGTCGCTGCGGCTATGGTCCGCCATGCGGTAACGTGCAAGGTTATGCGGGGCCGTAGATGTCGTGCTGCAGTTAAGAGCATCCGCCTGCACGTCAGGGTCGCCGCAGGGTCTATTCGTCTGGCCATAGCGCGTGACAGCGCCGCGGCGGTCATTACCCACGCTGAACACCACGAAGTGCGCAGAGCTATCGGGCGATACAAGCGACACGTTATCGGCGTTAATCACAGAAATACCGCCCGCGTCCTTGCGGTATGTCGCTGTGCTCGTCAGGTTTTCAGTGACAGCGTAGTACATGCGCACTTTGTTGCCGTCCTCTGCCGCGTTTTCAGGCAGGCCCAAAATGCGGAAAGGCACGGCGCCACGGCGCACGCGCGGCGTGATATTGACGGCAGTCCCCGGGTTCGGGTTGGTGTTCACCTGACGCTCGCCCGCCTCTATGCAAAGACCGTTTGCGCAGTTGCCGACCGCGAGGGATGTGTCCGCGCAGTTCGTTTCCATACCGTAAGCCGCATCGTCACGCGCGACGTCCATGCGGGCAGGGCAAGGATAACGCCCGTTTTGCACCAGAAAGTGCCCAAGCGCGCTAATCACGCGGTTCGCGTTCGACAGCGTGGTGATTTCAACCTGATTTTTGTTATAAAGCGCATAGGCAGATACGAAAGCAGCCATAATCATACCCAGAACCGAAATGACGATGGCCATTTCGATAAGGGTATAGCCGCGCTGTTTATGCACAGACTGCTGTTTCATATTGCCCTCGTTATTCGCTTTCATATCGTTTCCTTTATCCCCCGCACACTACGGGCAGACCGGGTCTGCACCGCCCGGCACCTTGCATAGGCGCGAGCCGTTCGCGCAGAAACCCACAAGGTAGGAGCCCGCGGAGCAGCTGCCGACGCCGCTTGTAATCTGCGATGTACTGACTTTGGTTTCGCAAACAGGCGCGCCGTTCACGATACCTTTCATCCAGCCGCCGGTACATTCGATACCTGTGCCGCCGATAATGCGCGGCTCGAAGCACGAACCGCCGTTCTGGTCACAATACGTTGTGCTTTCGCTGTCCATCGCACGCACCGCGCCGACAACATCAAGCGCCATGCCCGGCGTGTCGGTACCGATACCGACCATCGTGCCCTCTTTGTTGCGAATGGCAGAAATGGTGGAGAAATGCCATTTGTCGCTTTCGCGGATAGGCGAAGTTGAAACGAAGGCGTCATCGTAGAACGTCGCCCCCGGCGCCGTCGAAACATAAGTCTGGTCGATAAAAGTTGAGCTGCTCATCGTGCAGTTGATAACGTCACGGCCGGCCCCCGTGCAGGGGATAGGCATTTGGCCCTGTGCGTTCCAGCCGCCCTTGCGGTCGGGGCCGTGCGACACCACTGCCAGCATCCAGCTGTCAAAAGCCTGAAATCCACCAACAATCACGTTGGGGTTACGGCGTTTGATGTCGGTCGAGGTTGCATCATCCCAGCGGCGGTGGTCGATAGCGCCATTTGCTTCGTTAAACGAAACAGAAGCCGTCGCTTCACAGGCACGCATAATGACGGAAAGACGCTTGAGAGTGCCGCTGCATGGGTCGCCGAAATTGCCGTTGCTGGCTGCGTAGGTACGCGAGGCCAGGCCTTGAAAAGCCGTGCGCACCGTATCGGTGCTGGTGCTGGCATGGCAGGCGCTGTTGGTGAAGCCGGCACAAGAGCCGGTGGGCGTGCCGTATGACGCATAAATCACATCCGTGAAAACGCGCCCCGCACCTGCGTTCAGCGTCAAGTTAGCACCCTCCGTTGCCGTGCCGCATACCTCGGTACAGTTATTGGTGGTGCCGCCTTGGGACAGGAAGAAACTGCTGGAGAGCATTTCCGTCACCGCATAGGTAAACATACTGCCCCAGCCGTCATAGGCTTCACGCGGGGCGAGCCCCAATGTGGCATAGGGAATAGCGCCGCGCAAAACACGCTCCGGCCCCGTATTCGCAGGTACGGTGCCTTGCACCGTCGTGCCCGAAGCAGGGAAAACGAAACTGCGCGCCCCTTCGATGCGGCAGAGGGAATTGGTGGCGTTGCAGGCTAATGTGGGATAGGCGACACCATTCGGACGGCAGTTTTCGCGCCCCGCGTTTGCATCGCCGACAGGCAGCGCAGGGTCCGCCGGACACGGCAGGCGCCCGTTGGTGGACATGAATTTACCAAGCGCGATTTCAATGCTGTTTTTCTTTTCAAGCGTGCTGTTGGTCGCGGTGCGCTTGGTATAGAGGTTATAGGTCTGCGCCGCCGTCGCCACAAAAAGGCCGACAATCGTCATAACTATCGCAAGCTCAATCAGCGAAAAGCCCGAAGATTTTTTAGACGTCACACAAGCACCTAGAATCATTTGCAGAGCCCCCTGAGCGCACTACACCACTCTAATCATTCTACAATTTAAGCTTGAAGAAAGAGTTAACAACTTCTTACCATTCCCGAAAAATTTAATAAAATCACAGGCCTGCCGCATTACGGCACTTCGCAAATGATATTGCCCGCCGCGGTGAAACCCACAACATATTCCCCCGGGTTCATACATTTCTGGTTGTTGAGAACCGTCGGCAGGTCAATTTCGACGCAAAGCGGGTCAACCTCGCCCGCGCGGATACCGCGCATGATTTTGACCTTGCCCGCTGCGGATGCCGCGCCGCAGCTCATCCCCGTCCCGCCGAGCT
Source organism: Rhodospirillaceae bacterium (assembly GCA_003524565.1). GTDB lineage: Bacteria > Pseudomonadota > Alphaproteobacteria > Micavibrionales > UBA2020 > UBA2020. The sequence goes on along the minus strand of DQGU01000223.1, from coordinate 3,152 downwards.
TGGCTGCGTCCCAGCAGTTCGCCCCACCGCGGTCGCACATTTCGGGCGCGCGCACGTTGGTTGAGCGCAGATTGCCGTTGATATCCAGCTTTTCTGTCGGGTCGGCAAGCCCGACGCCGACGTTGCCCGGATTGGCGTTGTACATGATGTTGACGGTATCGCCAAACTTCCACAGCTCTGACATCGAATAGGAGCGCTGCAGAATAACATCATCATAATAATTCGCGCCATCGCCCATATTGCGCAGCCCGGAAACGAAGGTTGCATCGGCGCGGTCGCAGTTGCCGAAGTCTGCCGTGCCCGCCACACAGGGGAAAGAGCGCTGCCCCTGGCCGTTGAAGGCGCCCATGCTGTTCTCGCCATGCGATACGACAACGAAATGCGCACTGCCCACAGGCTGGATAAGCGATACACCCGCCTCAGTCTGGATATCGATGGCGCCATAGTTTGAATCAAACGTCATCGCATCGGTTTGGGATGCGGTGACGCCGTATGTCATCTGAAAACCCCAGGGGTCCATCGTGTCGATAAGCGCTGCCATTTGCAGCGACGGCTTGGCCACACCCTCGCGCAGCGTTTTATAGGGGATGCCGCCGATAAACACGGGGTCGAGTGAAGGCAGGCCGAGCGCCGGCGTATTGCGCGCGCCATCTACACGGCAAATGCCGCCCGACGGAATACAGGTGCCCGGGGCAAGCGCCCAGGCCGCCGCGCAGTCCTCGATACCCGCATCCTCGCTATCAACAGGCAAAGTCTGGTCAGACGGACACGGGTAGCGGTTGGTGGCGGAGGCATAAACGGAGAAGCTGCTGTTGAGCACATCCAGCTTGTCATAGACGGCGCGTTGATATTTATCCTGCACGAAGACTTTATACGCCTGCATAATCGCCATCAGGATAAGGCCGGAGATAAGCATCACAATCGCAAATTCGACCAGCGTGAAGCCTTCGCTGCGCTTACGCTTGATAATCTCTGAATACTTGCAAAGACGAAATGCCATGGACGCGATTCTCCCCCCGGATAATCCTGCTTATCCAATTATATTTTATTCTCAAAGTTTTAAACAACCCCTTAATAAAAGGTGACTTTTGTATTGGATTTGAAATAAAGCGGGAAATAAACCCCGTGAACGGCTGCGCAAAAAAAAGAGAGCCCGGGTTGCCCCGGGCTCCTTTTTTCCAAATCAGGCTAAGTGATTAGCCTTGGATACGGAAGATAAGGCCGCAGTCTTTGCTGACCGTAGCTTCGATGTACTCGGGCGTTGCAGCCGTCGGGCCGAAGCAGGATGCTTCAACACCGTAAGCTTGAACGTAACCCGTACCCGGGCGGCCGTCGTCAATGCGGCGGTCGATCTGGGCGGCACGAGCCGGCGTCAGCGGGTTCAGACCGGCGGTATCGTCCATATCAACGTTGATGTTCTGGACAAGCGCCACAACCGCACCGGTGACACCGGGGGTCGTCTGGTTGCTGCCGATACCGACAGAACCGTCACCGAAACCGGCAACGAAACCGCCGCCGATACGGCCTGCCGGGTGAGAGTCACCCCAAGCCAGCTGGCCACCAGCGCGGAGCGGAGAGTCCGTCACGCCAGCGATAAGGTCAGCTTTCAGCAGGTGTACCCAGAACAGCTGGGTTTCTTGCTCGACAGCAGCCGGGTTTGCACCGCCCTGTGCTGCCGTTACCTGCGCAGTGAAACCGCCCGTACCCCAACCCGGATCACCGATGATGCCGTTACCAGCAGCGCCAGCACCCGCGAGAGGTTCGCAGGCCGTGCTGCAACCCGGCAGACGGTTCACGGTGTTGGGCATATCGCCCGGCATTGCGTTGAAAGCATCGCGGAAAGTGGTGATAGCCGCTTCATAGGATTTCACCTGAGCGACCGTAGAGGTCACGCGGGCGTTTTCCATCAGCTCCTGGCCCTTCAGAATACCGCCGATCAGAAGACCGATAATGGTCATCACGATGGCCAATTCCACAAGGGTGAAACCCTTTTGCGTGTGAATCGATTTCATGTATTAGCTCCCCAAGGTTGTTTGCGTTTAGTCGTTGAGTATGCGAGTTCCGGTATGATTACCCCGTTTTGCGCTAAAGCCCGAAAGGCTCTTTTGCAACGCAAGTCAGTCATAGTTTGGTGACCCAAGTTTTATAATTCAACAAAAAAGTTAAATGATTCCTTAACATGCGCCATTTTGTTTCTCAGCGTGTCAAATTGAGCATCGATGATTGACATATCTTTTTGTTATTGAAAATTTTTTACTGTACGCGCGTACACGCTTAACATTGTCAAGATGAGAGGATGCGGGTTCTCAAATCGTATGAGATGCGCGCCCGCACCCAACGCTTTTATTTGCAAACACGGTATCGAAGCACCGTTTGTACGCACAGCGACTCGCACGGTGCGCGCACGAAATGAGAAAACGAAAAACGGATTTGATAACCGCGCGCGCGGATTTGAGAATAATTTTATATCCGCCGCGCGATATTTTATTCCGGCTTTGTTATTTCGCCGTATGCTCCTGCCGCCATGCGCTGGGCGTTTCGCCCGTGATGTCGCGGAAAACGCGGTTGAAGGATGCGAGGGAGTTAAACCCCGCCTCCGACGCAATCACCTGAATGGGAATGGACGAATCGGCCAACATGCGTTTGGCGTCTTCCACGCGGTATTCGTTCAAAAGTTTGGGCAGGCTGCGGCCGAAGGCGGCGTTGACGACTTTGGACAGCGCGCTTTCGGATACGCCGACTTCGCGCGCAAGGTCGGCGCGGCTGAAGGCGTGCTCCTGATAAACCTTGTCCATTTCCATCAGCACGCGGATTTTTTCGGCAATCGCGCGCTCTTCCTCGCTCAGTGCCAGAAGCCTTGTGCGCGGCGCGCGGTTCAGCGCGACGGGGGGCGGATAAACGCGGAACAATGTCGTCGTCGCCAGATAGGCAAAGGCAATGCCGAGCGTGACCAAAAGCGCATCCGCTTCGCGCGGGGCGATTTGCGCGGCCGAGCGCAGGAAGTTAATAACCAGCCCCGCCAGATTGGCGCCGAGGAGGAGCATCACCAGCCAATACCGATCCCGCCCGCCGCGCGCGCGCCACCGCTCGCCACAGCTGTTCTTGCGCGCGCACAGAGGCACCACGGCGAGCGCCCCCGCGGGCGCGCCCGC